>CAYMZO010000041.1:0-9934 GCA_964394885.1 uncultured Eubacteriales bacterium
ATTTATATATGAGCATAGACGAAAATAAAAATAAGATAGGCGACAAAATTCAAGTTAATATTGGATATGATGAGAGCAATGCAAAAGAGGTAAAGGATTGGGTTTCCAATATTTTTGAGATAAGACAAATGAATCAAGTGTTGCCTTTTGAGTATAGTGATGACGGTGTAGGAGAAATAGCTCTTACCATAGACACAACCGCTTTATATAATGTAGGCACAATATCGTTTAAGTTTTATGCCGAGGGATATAGCACATTGTATAGTTCGTTAAAAGTTGAGCCTGTTGCAAATTCTCCGAAATTATCACACGATAATCAAGCTAATTTTTATCGTGGAGAGGATTTGATTATAGGATATTCAAATGATGACCAGCAGTATTATCAGAATTGGTATAATAATCTTGTAAGTGTAAATGTAAGTGGGACAGAAATAGATTTTAAGGATAGCAGTAAAATAACATTTGAGCCTGCTTCTAAGACAATAATTATTAATAGTGAATTAATAAAGAATTGTTCGCAAAGATTTAATGTATCATTTGTTTCAAAGGGATATGCAACACAGACTTTATATGTATCATTCCTTAGTGCCAAGCCGTCGCCTACCGTATCACCTATGAGTGATGCAACACTTGGAAATGATGTGGCTTTGACATATTCAAGCAATCAAGACTGGAAGAATGGTATAAGTGAAATTCTTGTTGACGGAAAAACACTTTCGTCAGAAAAGTATACTCTTGAAAATGGCAAAATAACCATTTTGTCAGAACTGTTTCCAACAGAAAAGCAATATAGTATAAAAATTAAGGCACAGGGCTTTGAAGATGTAAACCTTACACAAGGCGTTGGAAATAATGCAAGTAAAAATTCGTTTAATGCAGATAAGTATTCAACACAAACTGCTTTAAATATTATTGTAAATGGAAAGACAATTGAAATAAGCGAACGTCAACTATATGAGTTAACAGCATCGCAGGGTAATATAGCTTACAATATATCTTCATATAACACATGGCCAACCTTTGAAACTTCAACGTTTGTTTTTGGACCGACAATAAATGGAATTCTTGAACTTGCAGGAGTAAAGACATCGGAACTGAAAGGCGACCAAGTTATAAAGATAACCAGTGGAGCAGATGGATTTAGTGCAAGCTTTACTGTTGATAAGTTGATTAATACAGATAGATACTATTTTCCGAATGCAGGAAAAGCAAGCAGCTTTTTAGGCTCAACTATGGACAGTAAAAACTGGATAAACACTTATGATAACAGCGTTATTGTACCGGCTTTAATAGAACTGGGTGCATCAAACGGTACACTTAAAATCGGTCAATCCAATCCACAGGAACAGCAAAAGGATGCGTGTGTAAAATATCTCATAAGCACAAGCAAACCGGGAACTATTGAAATAAAAGATGAGACAGCTGAAAAGTTTAATCAGGTAACACCAAGCGTTAAAAACGGTTCAAATGTTGAGGCAGGAAAAGTACTTGATTTTAAATCGACAAACGGAAGAGCGGGCATTTATTATACCGTTGGATTAAATGGGGAAATTCCAAAGGACCCAACAGAGCTTGACACAATGTATAATTATGCTCAGTTCCTTGACCAAAAGCATAATTCATATGTATTCACAAGCGAACCAACAATAATCAAGGTTAGAGTTATTGGCAGATGGGGATTAGACAGTGATGTTATGACTCTTTACTATAACGGAGCACAGCCGTCTGTTGCAATAGATGTAAATGGCAACTCAAATCTTGAAATAAATAAGGATGAGCTTAAAGAAGCTGTTCTAACTCAGGAAGATAAAGAAGCTATGCTTAATGGTGCAGATGCTAAAATTAAGGTTAACTTTAATAAAGTTATAAATGCAGAGGATGCAGAGTTTATAGTTAAAGCACTTAACGGAAAAGAGTATAAAGGCATTTTATTCTTTAACCTTGATATTGTTAAAGAGATTAACGGAAAAGAAGAAAATGTAACAGAACTTTCATCTCCAATAACAATTAAAGTGCCAATCCCAGAGGAACTTGTAGGTCTTATGTATGATTTTTCCATTGTTCGTGTTCATAACGGAGTTGTAACAACGCTTAAAACTACGGTATCTCCGGACGGAAAATATCTTATTTTTGAAAGCGATTTATTCTCAACTTATGCAATTGTATATGGAGAAAAGACTTTAAATAATACAACGGCAATAGAGGATAATCAAACTCCAAAGGCAGACACTCCTCAGAATAATAATGTAAAAACTCAGGATGAAACACAATGGATTGCAATCTCATCAATAGCATTGACAACAGCTCTTGGTGTTGCAATAGTAAGTAAAAAAAGAAAAAGCTTAGTTGATGCCTAAGGACAATGTTTATTAAATCAAAACTTAATCCCTCGAATTAATCGGGGGATTTTGTTGGATTTATGTTTTAAGCAGAATGTGTTGAGGTGATATTGTGAAAAGATATAAGAGATATAGCAAGCTTGTTTTTATGATAGTTTTACTCATAACAATTTTATTATCAACGCAGACAGCAAGTGCCTATACTTCCAGCAATGGAACAAAAGCTCCTGAAAAGCTTGAGGTTTATGTTGGATACTGGGGAGGTCCATATACCTTAAAGACTGAGTTTTCAAGGCAAGAGCTTGAAAGTATGGCTGATTATGAGGGGTATTATTCATATATCACGAGGGTTGGCACGGTAATGCTTCAATATGCAAGGGGAGTATCACTGGAAAAAATACTTAAAAGTTCGCAAATAGACAAAAGTTCTATAAGGCAAATTGATTTTTACACTGTGGATGTAAAAGACCAATATTTCACATCGAAAGGCAGAACAGAACTTTTAGACACAACAAGATATTATTATCCTAATCTCAGAGCAAATGGATATACAGATTGGAATACGAGCAAATGGGTTGTAACAGACGATGCTATGGCAAGTTCCGGAGCAGTTGTTGTACCAACAATTTTAGCAACTCAACAGTATGCAACTAAAGACCCGAACGAAATGCCAACGCCTGCACAAATATCCCCTGAAGATAGCTTTAGATTATGCAGCGGGCAGGTAGATACATCAACCCCAACATCGTTTGAATCTGCAAAATGGGTGCATTCAATATATGTTATCTTTTCAGGCTCACCACCGGAAAATATTATTATAAATGAAGGAGAGTCCTTAAATGTCGAAGTCGGAAGCAGACAAAAGCTAAGTGTAACCCTAATCGGAAAGGATATACCCGATTTTGAAAAGGGTAGGGTCGTATGGTCAAGTAGTGATTCGAGCATTGTAAAGGTTGACCAGGCAGGAAGAATTACCGTCTTAAAGGACGGAACAGCCACCATAACAGTAACGACAAGTACAGGTAAAACTGCATCAATAGTTATTAATCCTAAAAAAGAAAAGGCTCCGGAAACAAAACCGGATAAAGAAGTCGATAATACATATAAGAATAGCGAAACAAAAAACATAAGCGGAGATGGGTCGGGTAAAACGCAAGGGCCATCCGGTAATTCATCAAAATCTGAATTTGTAGTTCCTGACAGTGCACATAATGTTCCAAAGGAAAAAGCCCATATAAAAAAAGAGATGAATAACGTTAATCTTTCGGGTTATAGCCAAATTCTTGTGCAAGGAATTGTCGGGGAGGACGAAGCCGCATCTGTTAAATGGAGAAAGGATGATATGTCCGAAACGGCAACTGAATTAGGAAAGATAGAAAAACATACCAGCGGAAAGAGAGATGCGATAATTTTGTCTGTTTCGTGTGCTTTAATAGGAATAACATTAAAGACCAAAAAATTTCTTGGCGACATATAACTTTTAGTCTGAAAGGGTGATAAACGTGGCTGAAGCAGTAACCAATATGCTAAGGGCAATATCAAAGGGCTTGCAAACTCCAACAATTATAGTTCTTATTTTGATAATAGCACTCACAATAATAATGCTTGGAAGTCTGATTGCCGAATTGTTTACAGAACGCAGAAGAATGAAGGCAAAAATACCACAATTAATTGACGAACTGCAGGGCAAGACAAAAGGTGAAATCAATGAAATAATATCAAAGAGTGGATTGTTAAAAAGTCAAAAGAAAAACTTGAAAGAGCTTATAGACAGGGATACGCTTCCCGAAAATACAAGAATAGCTTTGGCAAAAAGATTGCTTTTTGAGCAACAAAATAAATATGATAAAATAATTAAAGTTACAGATATGATTGCAAAAATTGCTCCGATGTTTGGATTGATGGGAACGCTAATACCGCTTGCACCAGGACTTATTGCACTCGGACAAGGAGATACAAAGACTCTGTCAGAATCACTGCTTATAGCCTTTGATACAACCGTTGCAGGTCTTGTCAGTGCTGCTGTGGCTGTTTCTATTTCTGCAATAAGAGAAAGATGGTATGAAAATTATATGGTAGCACTTGAAACAATAATGGAATGCATACTTGAATGCCAACAAGAAACGATTGATAAGGCGCCTAAGATAGAGTATGAGGAGGCTTTATAATGAAGAGCAGGCTTGAAAAAGGTGCAAGGTTATACTCTGATAAAAGAAAAAAAGAAGACATAAATCCAATGAGTAGTCTGGCAAATTTGGCGGATGTTATGCTCGTGTTTTCCTGTGGACTTTTGCTTGCACTGATAACTAATTGGAATGTTGATGTTGAAACTATAAAGCAGACAAATACAGACAAAAACAGTATGTATGAAGTCGAAGAGGTTAAGGAAGATACGGGAAATCAAACTGAAACAGCAGACCTTGAAGAAGTTGGAAAAGTATATAAAGACCCTCAAACAGGCAAATGGTATTTTAAAAGCGAATGAGTTATAGGACGGGAGTATAAATGAAAAAATACATACGATTTACAACAATACTGCTATCTGTTATTACTGTTATTATATTTTTTTGCTCTTGCTCAAAAGCCGAAAGTGCGGATATTTCGGACTATGAAAATGAAAAAATAGCAATATCGGGGCTTCAAAAAGAAGATTTTAATATTACGGTAAAAGAACTGCAAAACCTTGAGTGTGTAACTGAAAAGACCAACAGTACAAGTGATAAAATAGGAAAAATAACAGCAACAGGACCGACTCTTAATACTCTTTGCAACAAATATAATAAAAATCAAACAGATTTCAGCAGTGTTAAAATTGTTGCAAGGGATGGATACGAAATTGTTTTAAATAAAGATTTCTTAAAAGAAAATGATACGATAATATTATCTTTTTCAATTGATAATAAAAAGCTGGAGCAAAATCAAACTCCAATCAGATTAATAATACCAAAATCAAATTCTGCATATTGGATAAGCGGAGTTTCAAAAATTATTTTTGAAAAATAGATTTTCAATTAAGATGATAAAACATAAAAATAAGACCATACAACTCTTTAATCGAGTAAGTATGGTCCTGCTTTTTATTATCTTTTATTTTGCTTTATATACATATATTCCAAATTCAACTTTTGTTATAAGTGAATTCATATTGCTGACTTTTGCCTGGTCGTTTCTGCTTGTTTTATAATAATAGGGTGTCATTTTAAATAGATTTTTAATGTCGTCATTGCTCTTTAAATCAATGATGTATTTTACTTCATTTTTATCAATAAGCTCAAACCCGTCAAGCTCTGTGGTGGTTTCATCATTTTCATAGACGTTGTCGTAAATACTGCATTTTAGTTCCCAAAGATGAAGCTTAAGAGGAACAGCCCTTATGAGTATTCCGTTTTTATTTAAAATACGCTTGTATTCATCTGTTGGATTAGGTGCAAAAAAGTTAAAAATAAGGTCAACAGAGTTGTTTGCGACAGGCATATCAAAAACACTCGCAACAGCATATTCAATATCTTTATTTCTCTTGCAGGCTGAAATAAGTGCATCCTTTGCAATGTCTATTCCACAAAATTCTGTGGATATATTTTGTGCCATCAAATGATTATAAATGTTTGCCGTATAATATCCTTCACCACAACCTGCATCAAGAATTTTAAATCCGTTTTTTGCATATTTATCCGTAAATTCGTATGTTTTATTTAAAAGTGGCTCATAAAATCCCTTGTCCAAAAAACTCTTTCGAGCATCAACCATAAGCTTGTCATCGCCATGACGCTTGTTGCTCTTCTTTTGAGATTGCAAAAGGTTGACATATCCTTGCTTTGCAACATCAAAGCAGTGATTGTTTATGCATTTTAGAGAGTTATCGCAACGGTTAAGCTTTTCTTTGCATACGGGACAAATTAATAAAGACATAGTTTCTCCTATCGTTAGCGTTCGTTAAAAATATTTTAGTCCTCTTGCAAATATTAGTCAACACTTACACTGTCAAACTAAAAGGCCCTGTACAATTATAGCACAGAGCCTTTATATATAAGCATATTTAAGCGACTTCTTCAGAATGCTTTTTTAAGTGTATGAAGGACAGCTTTGTTTCTGAAATAATAACAGAGGTGAAAATAAGGACAAATCCGCAAACTAAACGTGGAGTTATTTCCTCTGCCGAAAGTATTATGGAAAATGTAACGCCAAAGACCGATTCCAATGATAAAATAATTGCAGCACTGGACGGAGAGGTGTATTTTTGCCCGATAGTTTGAAGTAAGAGTCCTATTGCCGTGCAGAAAACCGCAAGATAAAGAATACCCCAAATCATATTTGAATCAATTGACCTTACTCGTGGCTCAAAGGCAAGCGTGCCTATTATAGAAAACAAAGCACAAAATGCAAATTGAACAATAGTCAATAAAATAGGGTCTCGTGCGTTTGAAAATCTTTTTATGGCAACAATATGTACTGCATAGAAAAATCCGCCCAGCATCGTAAGCCAGTCGCCTTTTCCAATGCTTAAATCTGCTTTTAAAGAAACGAGGCCGATTCCTAAAATGCATAAAATTGCAGCCATAATATTATAAATATCCGGCTTGGACTTGTCTGTTATCCAAAATAAAAACGGAACAATAACACAATAAATTGCAGTTAAAAAAGCGTTTTTACCGGGAGAGGTATCTGTTATTCCAAAGGTTTGTGTTGCGTATGCAGTGAAGAGCAAAAGTCCGACAACTGCACCGTGCAATATGTAGTTCTTGTCAATGCTCTTAAAATGTTTGAAAAAAATCACAGCAAGAATTATAAATGCGATGGAAAAACGGATAGCTAACAAAAAAAATACAGGCAGAACATCGACAGTGTTTTTTACAATGACGAATGAACTGCCCCAAATTATTGTTGCAATAAACAGAGCGAGTCTTGCAAGCAGGACTTTGTTTTTGCTCTTTAACAAAATTAAATCCCCTTAACAAATGTAATGTTTGTTGACTTATAAGCACATTAAAGCACTTTTGCAAGAAAGCTTTTCAGCCTGTCTGACTGAGGATTTAAGAAAATGTCATCCGGTGTTCCTTGTTCGAGAATATTTCCCTCATCCATAAACAACACACGGCTTGCAACCTCTTTTGCAAATCCCATTTCGTGAGTAACTACAACCATTGTCATTCCTTCTTTGGCAAGTTGCTTCATAAGGTCAAGAACTTCTCCGACCATTTCAGGGTCAAGAGCACTTGTAGGCTCATCGAAAAGAATTACATCGGGATTCATTGCAAGGGCACGAACGATTGCAACCCTTTGCTTTTGTCCGCCGGAAAGTGAAGACGGATAAACGTTAGCCTTATCCTCAAGACCAATTCTTTTAAGGAGATTGATTGCGTTTTCTTTTGCATCTTTTTTTATCTCTGATTTTGTTTTAATGTTGTCGCAAAGCTCTTCATCTGTTTTAATTCCAAAAGCCTTTTTTAGCTTTATTGCGTTGTTTTGATGCCTTGCCTTTTTCATTCTTTTTAATTCAACGTGAACAGGAGAAAGCATAATGTTTTCGATTACTGTTTTGTTGTTAAAAAGATTAAAATGCTGAAAAACCATACCCATTTTTTGACGGTGAACATTGATGTCAACCTTAAAGTCGGCGATGTCAACACCATTAAAGATTACACTGCCTGAGGTTGGATCCTCCATACAGTTAAGGCATCTGAGAAAAGTACTTTTTCCTGAGCCGGAAGGCCCGATAATAACAACTTTTTCGCCTTTCTCAATGGTAAGATTTATACCCTTGAGAACAGTCAAGTCGCCGTATGATTTAGTAAGATTAATTGCTTCTATCACTTCTTCTCAGACTCCTTTCCATAACTTTAATAAGCAGGGTTATAAGCAATACGATTACAATGTATATCAAAGCCATTGTAATGTATGGAACCATAAATTCGTAGTTGTTACTTCCGATGTAGTTGAATGCAACGTATAAATCTGTTGCACCGATAAAGCTTACAACAGAAGTCTCTTTGATAAGAGCAATAAATTCATTTCCAAGGGTTGGCAGTATGTTTTTTACAGCCTGTGGTATAACAATTTTCGTCATAGTTGTAAAATAGCTTAGACCAATAGCACGACCGCCTTCCATTTGACCTGGGTCAACAGACAAGATGCCGCTACGCATTATTTCTGAAATGTAGGCACCGCTATTCATTCCGAAAACTATAACAGCGACCACAACAGAGGTCAGCTTTATTCCCATTAACGGAAGTAGAACGTAATAAAAAATAAGCAGTTGAACCACAATAGGTGTGCCACGGAACAGCCCAACATAAAAGCTGCAAATACCGTTTAAAACCTTTGGAAATGTTCTGTACTTAGGAAGAACACGAACAGCCGCAATAAGTGTACCGATTAATATGCCTATAATCAGACCTATTATAGCGATAACTACGGTGTTCTTTAATCCTTGAAGAACCATATTGTATCCGCCGGAATCAAGGAAGGATTCTAAAAACCTATCAACTTTTCTATCAAAATTTTCCATATTAAAAATCCTTAATTATAAAACAATCGCCTCACCATAGTTGGTGAGGTTATTGTTATTATTTAATAAAATAATGAAATTATTATTTACTTTTATAAGTTATGAATTATGCAACTTCGTTGATGGAATTAACAATGCAATCTGCAGGAGCAGAGTCAATTATAACGTAATCGATGTTACCGTTAATCATATCCTGAACAGCAAGGGAACCGTTTTTATAGTCTTTACCGGTAACTTTAAATCCGTCAAATTCCAAATCTTTGTCGCCCTTAACATAAAAGTTTCCGGTTGTTCCTGTCTGGTAACCGATTTTTGTTGTGCTGTCGAAAGAATTGAGGATTTTTTCAACATCTTCTTTTGTCTTGCAATTGTCAAAAGTTGTGTTGTCTCCGGGAACGACTATTTTCTGAGAAGCTTTATAGTAAGCGTCTGAGAAAGTAACGTATTCTTTTCTTTCAGGCTTAACTGTAAGACCTGCCATTGCGACGTCGCACTGGTGCTGGCCAACAGAAAGGCAAACTGAATCAAAGTCCATATTCTTAATAACAAGCTCTTTACCAAGCTTTTCAGCAAGCAAAGCAGCAATTTCCATATCTATTCCATAATACTTGTCGCCTTTTGTGAACTCAAATGGCTCAAAAGCTGCATTTGTTGCAACGACGAGTTGGTCTTTAGCATTGTCTTCCTTTGCAGAAACAACACCGGTTGGTGTACCGTCTCCGAAATATTTGTTGCAGATTTCATCAAACTTGCCGTTTGCTTTGATTTCAGCAATAAACTCATTTACGGTAGTAAGAAGTTCAGGTTGGTTTTTATCAACACCGAAAGCATAATCTTCGCTTGAGAGCTCAATGTTAATAACCTTAGCTTTTTTTGCATCTCCGCCATTATTTTTGTTACAACCAACAAAAGCAGTGGCAATAAGACAAATTACAACTAAAAGTGATATAATCTTTTTTGATGTATTCATATTATTTCCTCCATCTTATAAATATAATGGCATAATTATACTACTTTATGTATATTTATGCAACACCTAAAAGTGCTATTGACAAACTTTATTTTATTACATATAGTGTTATTTATAAAA
>CAYMZO010000042.1:0-9790 GCA_964394885.1 uncultured Eubacteriales bacterium
CAATAATAAGAGAACGTATTCAAAAAAAATATAACGCATATTTTGCAGAACCTGAATTTTCAAGCGACAATGCCGCAGGAATTGCTATTTTAACAAGTATAAAGGATAGAATAAAATGAAAGCTCCAGACGTCTTAACGATTTCACAATTGAATTTTTATATAAAGTCATTGATAGATGAAGATTATAATCTTCGTACTGTCTTTGTGCGTGCAGAAATTTCAAATTTTACTAATCATATAAGAACAGGTCATTTTTATATGACGTTAAAAGATGATAATTCCTCTATGAAGGCAATAATGTTTAGCTCAAATGCCAAGAGGCTCAAGTTTATGCCCGAAAATGGTATGAGCGTTATTGTAAGAGGAACTGTTTCTGTATTCGAACGTGATGGACAATACCAATTATATATAGACGATATGCAGCCTGACGGTCTTGGCTCGTTTAATTTAGCTTTCGAGCAACTTAAACAAAGGCTTGGAAAAGAAGGCTTGTTTGATATAGAATATAAAAAGGAAATTCCGGTGTATCCACAAAAAATTGGAGTTATAACTTCGCCAACAGGTGCAGCGGTAAGAGATATATTAAATATTTTAGAACGCAGATTTCCTTGTGCTGAAGTTATAATGTGTCCCGTTCAGGTGCAGGGAGCACAAGCTCCGCTTCAAATTTCTACTGCAATAAGGCAAATGAGTAATGAAAACGCTGCAGATGTCTTGATTGTTGGAAGAGGTGGTGGTTCAATTGAAGAACTGTGGGCATTCAATGATGAGCTGGTTGCAAGGGCAGTTTTTGAGTGCAATATTCCTGTGATTTCTGCCGTGGGACACGAAACCGATTTCACGATATGCGATTTTGTTTCA
This sequence comes from uncultured Eubacteriales bacterium, assembly GCA_964394885.1. Lineage (GTDB taxonomy): Bacteria > Bacillota > Clostridia > Oscillospirales > Acutalibacteraceae > RZYX01. The sequence goes on from CAYMZO010000042.1 coordinate 863, forward strand.
GACTTAAGAGCACCAACACCATCTGCTGCTGCCGAGCTTGCTGTTCCAAACAGATTAGATGAACAAAGAAATATTAAGTCTATGGAAAATATGTGCTATAATTTCATCGTGTCAAATATCAATTCTAAAAAGAGATGTTTAAAAGACTTAATGTCTAAAAGCTATATGAAAAGTCCTTTTGAACTTATAAATGACAGAAGATTGATGTTGGATAATAATATTAATAAAATTACTAATTGTATGACAGAAAATGTTGACAATAAAAGAACATTGTTTACTGCAACTGTCGGAAAACTTGATGCACTCAGTCCGCTAAAAGTTTTATCCAGAGGTTATGGAATAGCAACGAAAGATGACAAACTTGTTTCTGATATTAAAATGGTTGACATAAATGATAAAATAAATCTAAGGCTTTCAAATGGAAGCTTATCTTGTATGGTTGAAGATGTTGAAAGGTTGTAAAAACTATGAAAGAAATGACATACGAAAAAGCAATGTCAAGGCTTGAAGAAATTGTCAGTGCCTTAGAAGATGGGACACTTGATCTTGATAAATCACTTGAACTTTTTGAAGAGGCAACTAAACTATCAACATACTGTAATAAATGCCTTAATACAGCTGAGCTTAAAATAACTGAGTTTGTTGGCAACGGTGATGACGAGGAGGAATAATTCTTGAATATAGATTTTGATATACGTTATCAAAAAGATGTTGAGATGGTTGAAAACAGACTTGAAAAATATCTTGAAAATTATGAAGAAGAATATAAAATTGTATTTGATGCAATGAGATATAGCGTTAAAAACGGCGGTAAACGATTAAGACCGGTGTTGGCAATTGAGTTTTGTAAGGCGTGTAACGGAGATGTTTCAATAGCTTTACCTTTTGCTTGTGCAATAGAAATGATTCACACATACTCTTTAATCCACGACGATTTGCCTTGTATGGATGATGATGATATGAGAAGAGGAAAACCTTCTTGTCATATTGCTTTTGGAGAAGAAAATGCTCTGCTTGCAGGTGATGCACTGTTAACAAGAGCTTTTGAAGTTATAACAAGTGGAAATGCAAGTCCGGAAGTCGCTCTTAAAGCCGTTAGGGAGCTGTCTGAAAAATCTGGAGTTAATGGAATGATTGGCGGTCAGGTTATGGATTTGATAAATGAGGGCAAAGACAGCGATATTGAAACTTTAGAGATGATTCATTCTTTAAAGACAGGAGCACTTATAGAATGCTCAACCGTTTTGGGATGTATTGCAGCTAACGCAAATGAAACTTATATAAATGCAGCAAGGGAATATGCAAAAAACATAGGAATGGCATTTCAAATTATGGATGATATTTTAGATGTAACAGGTGATGTTAAAAAACTTGGTAAGCACATTGGCAGTGATGCAGAAAATAAAAAGTCTACTTTTGTTTCATTGTTTGGAATTGAAAAATCAAAAGAACTTGTATTGAAATACACTGACAATGCCAAAGATAGCATTGAGGTATTCGGAGATAATGCAGCTTTTTTAATAAAATATGCTGATAATTTAAGCAATAGAGAATGCTAACAATAATGAATAGAGGTAATTTTATATGAGCTATTTATTGGAAAAAATTAGTTCTCCTGCTGATGTGAAAAATTTAGATGATACTGAGCTTACTCTTCTTGCAGAAGAAATAAGGCAGAAATTAATAGATACCGTATCTAAGACAGGTGGGCATCTTGCCTCTAATCTTGGAGTAGTTGAGCTTACAATAGCCCTTCATAAAACATTTGACTCTCCAAAGGACCAAATTGTTTGGGATGTTGGGCATCAGGTCTATACGCATAAGCTTTTAACAGGTCGCTTTGATAGATTTGACACCCTTAGAACTAAAGACGGAATTTCCGGATTTCCTCGTCCGAGTGAAAGTGAGCATGATATTTTTTATTCGGGGCATAGCAGTGCATCAATTTCAGCAGCACTTGGTCTTGCAACGGCTAAGAAAATAAATAACGACCCAAGCTATTCAATCGCAGTTATAGGAGATGGATCATTCACGGGTGGTCTTTCATACGAAGGATTAAATAATGCGGGCAGAAGCAATACACGACTTATTGTTATTCTTAATGATAACGAGATGTCAATATCGCCCAATGTAGGTTCTATTGCAAGATATTTAGCTGCAATTAGAACAATGACTGAGTATTATACTCTTATTGCAGATATTGAAAAAAGTATAATTGATATTCCGAAAAATGGAGAAAAGATATATAAGGCAATATACAAAGCTAAAATGGCTTTGAAAAACTTTATGTATCAAAGTACATTCTTTGAAGAAATGGGATTTAAGTACTTGGGTCCAATAAACGGACACGACTTAAATGCATTGTGTGAAGCTTTGGAAAGTGCAAAATCTCTTGAATGTCCTGTCCTTTTACATATAAATACGGTAAAAGGAAAAGGATACGATTTTGCAGAACAATCACCAACACAGTTTCACGGCATATCAAAATTCGATATAGAAACAGGCGAACCAACATCTTCATCTGCTAATTTTTCTTCTGAATTTGGAAAATACATCTGTGATGTAGCTCAAGCAGATGAAAGAATATGTGGTATTACCGCAGCTATGTCAGTTGGAACAGGTCTTGAAAATTTTTCAAAGCGATATCCTGAAAGATTTTTTGATGTTGGACTCGCAGAAGAGCATGCAGTAACATTTTCCGGTGGACTTGCCAAAGATGGTATGGTACCTATATTTGCAGTGTATTCGACATTTTTACAGAGGTCTTACGACCAACTGGTTCATGATGCTGCCTTGCAAAATCAAAAGATAGTTTTGGCTATTGATAGGGCAGGTTTTGTAGGTGAAGACGGCGAAACACATCAAGGAATTCTTGATGCAGCATTTTTAAATACAATTCCTAAAATCAAGATATATTCTCCTTCGTGTTACGAAGAATTGAAATTGAATTTTGATTCGGCGATATATAAAGATGAGGGTGTTGTTGCAGTTAGGTATCCGAGAGGTTCAGAGCGAAAACTACCTGAAGATTTTGTGCCTAAGAAAGAACCATATAGTATTTATGGAGATGAGAATGCAAAGATTGTCATTGCAACTTATGGCAAATTGTTTTCTTACGCTTGTGATGCTATTGAAATTTTAAAAAGCAAGGGTATTAATGCAAAGGTATTAAAGCTTAACAGAATAAAGCCTATTGATGAAGATGCTGTAAAAGCTGTTGCTGATAGCGATTCTATTTTCTTCTTTGAGGAAGGAATTAAAGCCGGTGGAATAGGTGAGTGCTTTGCACTTAAGCTTTTGGAAAATGGTTATAAAGGTAACTATAAATTGCAGGCTGTCAATGATTGTTTCGTTGCACATGCAGCAATTTCACAGTTGATGAGTCAATATGGACTTGATACAGAGGGTATGGTTAATGTTGTTTTAGGGAGCGTTTGATTTGGCAGAAAAACTAAGGCTTGATACAGCTGTTTATGAAACAGGTTGTTGTGAAAGCCGTGAAAAAGCTAAGGCTTTAATAATGGCAGGTCAAGTATATGTTAATGGTCAAAAGCAACTGAAATCAGGAACTTACTTGAAACCGGACGATAAAATTGAGGTTCGTGGAGAAAAAATGCCTTTTGTAAGTCGTGGTGGATTTAAGTTAAAAAAAGCTATTGACAGTTTTAATCTTGACCTTAATAATTGTATATGTATGGATATTGGAGCATCAACCGGTGGGTTTACTGATTGTATGCTTCAAAACAATGCTTCAAAGGTATATTCTATTGATGTTGGATATGGTCAACTTGCTTGGAAGCTTAGGACCGATGAAAGAGTAGTAAACTTAGAACGGACTAATTTTAGGTATGTAACAGAAGAGCAAATTCCCGAACTCGTTGATTTTGCCAGTGTAGATGTTTCCTTTATATCTTTAAAAATTATTTTACCGGTACTTAATCAAAGGCTTAAGCCAAACGGACACGCTGTTTGCTTAATAAAACCTCAGTTTGAGGCAGGCAGAGATAAGGTTGGAAAAAAGGGAGTTGTTAGAGAACTATCAACTCATACCGATGTTGTTGAAAGTATAACTTCTTTTGCCATTGATAACGGATTTAGTGTTCTTGGTCTTGATTTTTCTCCAATAAAAGGGCCAGAGGGAAATATTGAATACCTTATGTATATAGAAAAATCCGATGTTCCTGAATTAAAATATGATTTGGAAATCAGTAATCTTACGCAGCTTTCACATAAAATACTTAATAATGGTGAATGATTATGAAAATTGCTTTATTACCAAACTTAACAAGGGAAAAGTCCGAAGAAATAACCACAAATATTGTAAAGCAGCTCGATGTTCTCGGAGCTGAATATTGCCTTCAGAAATTCAAGAATAATCCTCTTGATTTTAAGAATGCAAAATATATGGCAATTGATGAAATGCTAATGTGGTGTGATGTAGTAATATCGGTTGGTGGAGACGGTTCATTCTTGAATGCTGCTAAAAAGGCCGTTAAGTATAAAAAGCCTATATTGTGTGTAAATGCAGGCAGACTTGCATTTATGGCAGGACTTGAGGGCAACGAGCTTCAGCTTTTAGAAAAGTTGACAAATGGCGAATATAAAATGGACGAGCGTCTTATGCTTGACGTAATATTGTTAAGAGACGGAAAGGTAATAGCAGAGGATTTTTGTATAAATGATGTTGTCCTTGCAAGAGGGGCAAAATTAAAAATGACCGATTTAATTGTTGAATGCGATGGCAAACAGATTAACACATATAGAGGAGATGGAATTATCGTTGCAACACCAACGGGCTCAACCGCCTATTCACTTTCATCAGGTGGACCTGTTGTTAATCCTGCAACAGAAAGTATAATTCTAACTCCAATTTGTACCCAATCTCTTTTTGCAAGGTCAATAATATTTAGCCATGAAAATGAACTATCTATATATCCCGATGAAAGCTCAACAAATAGTGATTTATATCTTTCTTTTGATGGCGAAGAAACAATTAATGTTCGCATGGGTGATAAAGTTGTAATCAAAAAAGCGGATAGAACTGCTGATTTTATAAGAATAAAGTCCGACGAATTTTTTGATGTGCTTAATACAAAGCTTGCGGACAGGAGGGTATAACTTGAATATTAGAAAAAAAAGACAAAATCTCATTGTAGAATTAATTAATAAAGAAGTAATATCAACACAAGAAGAGCTTTTAAAAAAGCTTAAAGAAAATGACTTTGACGTTACTCAAGCAACAGTTTCAAGAGATATTAAAGAACTTAAGCTTATAAAAAAAGTAGGTCAGAACGGACGCTCAAGATATGCAATAAATCAGAGTGATACAGATGATTTTTTGGCAAAATACTTTTCTATATTGTCGGGAGCAGTTTTGTCTGTTGACTATGCGGTGAATACCACAGTTATAAAGTGCTTTGCAGGTATGGCAAATGCTGCCTGTGCTGCAATTGATTCTATGGATTGGCAGGGAGTTGTTGGAACTCTTGCCGGAGATGATACTATATTTGTGCTTTGCCGTTCTGAACAGGATGCAAGGCAGCTAAAAGAATCTGTTGAAAAAATGATAAATTTAAATTGATTTTGTAAGAATAATTTTGAAGGGAGGACTTGCTGGTGCTTGCTAATCTTAAAATCGAAAATATTGCAATTATTGAAAGTGCTTCAATTGATTTTGTTAACGGACTTAATATTATGAGCGGTGAAACAGGTGCCGGTAAATCAATTGTACTTGACTCCCTTGGTGCTGTGCTTGGAGAAAGGACCTCAAAAGAACTGATTAGAACAGGGGAACAAAAAGCTAAAGTCTCTGCTCTGTTTTTAAATGTGTTGCCAAAAGTGCAAGATACCTTAAATGAACTTGATATAGATGCAGAGGACGATGACAGTGTCCTGATTCAACGCTCAATAAGCTTGGAAGGGAAAAATGTTTGCAGAATAAATGGATGTCCCGTTACAGTGTCAATGCTTAAAGCAGTGGGAAGAGAGCTTATTAATATACACGGTCAGCACGATAGCCAGGACTTATTAAATTATGAAAAGCACTATTTGTTTATAGATGCACTTTCAGATAATCAAAACCTTATTTCAGAATATAAAACAGCTTATCAAAATATGGTAAGCGTTAGAACTAAACTAAACAATTTACACACTGATGAAGAGGAAAAAGCAAGACGTGTAGATTTGTTGAAATATCAAATAGATGAATTAGAATTAGCTGATATTAGAGTTGGAGAAAGAGAAGAACTCTTAGAAAAGAAATCTATATATCAAAACTCAGAAAAAATTCTTGAATGCTTAAATGTTGCCTATAATGCTTTAAACGGAGATGAAGATGGAAACGGTGCAACATCCTTGTTGTCTTTTTCCTGCGATAGTCTTGATAAGGCATCATCTTTTTCTTCTGAGATTGAGGTCATATCAAATAAAATAAGAGATATTTCGTATAATCTTGAGGAATATAAAAATGATATTCGAGATATGCTTGTAAATTATGAGTATGATACATCTGATATTGAACAAACTGAAGAAAGACTTGATATACTTTATAAACTTGCATTAAAATACGGAAGCACTGAAGAGGAAATGCTTGCGTTTTTAAATAAATCAAAAGATGAGCTTGACGATATTATATTCAGTGATGAGCGAATAGAAAAGTTGAGACTCGAACTAAAGAATGCAGAAGCACAGGCGGCTGAACTTGCAGAGAGACTTTCTCAGTCCAGGTGCAAAGCAGCTCAAAAATTCCAAAAACAAGTTAAGGACGAGCTGTCTTTTTTAGATATGCCATCAATAGAATTTGTTGTAAAGCAGAAAAGAGTTTCGCTTAATGAAAACGGTTGCGATGAAATAGAATTTTTAATTTCTGCAAACGTAGGAGAACCACCAAAACCACTTGCAAAGATTGCATCAGGTGGAGAACTTTCCAGAATTATGCTTGCAATTAAAAATGTGCTTTCTGAAAAAGATGAGATTGGAACTCTTATTTTTGATGAAATAGATACAGGGGTAAGCGGAAGAGCATCTCAAAAGATAGCCCAAAAGTTAGCTCAAGTATCTAAGGGAAGGCAGGTAATTTGTGTTACTCATAGTGCACAAATTGCAGCTTATGCAGATAATCATCTGCTTATTGAAAAAGAAGTAGATAATAATAAAACATATACAAAGGTAAAGGCACTTGATATAGATGGCCGAAAAAGAGAAATTGCAAGAAGTATCGGCGGAGATAAAATCACTAAGCTTCAGCTTGATAATGCAGAAGAAATGTTAAGGTCATCAAATATTTTACAGGGGGATTTTTAAAGGTGAACGTTTTTGAGGAATTGCAGGCAAGAGGACTTATTGCACAGATGACTAACGAGGATAAAATTCGTGATATGCTCGTTAATGACAAAATAAAGTTTTATATTGGATTTGACCCAACAGCAGATAGCCTTCATGTAGGACATTTTGTTCAGATTATGGTTATGGCTCATATGCAGAGAGCAGGTCATACTCCAATTGCACTCTTTGGCGGTGGAACGGGAATGATAGGAGACCCTTCCGGAAAGAGTGATATGCGTAAGATGCTTACCAGAGAGGAAGTTGACCATAACATTGCTTGCTTTAAAAAGCAAATGTCAAAGCTTGTTGACTTTTCTGACGACAAGGCAATAATGGTTAATAATGCAGATTGGCTTACAAACCTAAATTATATCGACTTTTTAAGGGAAATAGGAGTTCATTTTTCGGTTAACCGTATGCTTACTTTTGAGTGCTATAAGCAAAGACTTGAAAAAGGTCTTTCATTTTTTGAACTCAACTATATGCTTATGCAAAGCTATGATTTTCTCGTATTAAATCGTAAGTATGATTGTATGCTTGAGCTTGGTGGAGATGACCAGTGGAGTAATATTATCGGCGGTGTTGAGCTTAATAGAAGAGCTGACGGAAAAGACACCTACGGTATGACATTTAAGCTTTTGCAGACAAGTGATGGAAGAAAAATGGGTAAAACCGAAAAAGGTGCAGTTTGGCTTGACCCTGAAAAGACTTCTCCTTACGAATTCTTCCAGTATTGGAGAAACGTTGATGATGCTGATGTTATTAACTGCTTAAAAATGCTTACGTTTGTACCTGTTGAAGAGATTAAAGAGTATGAAAAGCTTGAGGGCAGTGAGCTGAATAAGGTAAAAGAGTTGCTTGCCTTTGAGGTTACAAAACTTATACATGGTGAAGAAGAGGCTCAAAAAGCAATGGAAGCTGCCAAAGCATTATTTTCAAATAATGTTGATGTTGAAAATATGCCTACAACAGAGATAGAAGCCTCTGATTTTAATGATAATGAAATTTTAGTTACAGATATTTTATTAAAATCAGGAATTTGTAAGTCAAAGGGTGAGGGAAGAAGACTTATTGAACAGGGCGGAATTTCTGTTGATGATGCAAAGGTTTCTTCTGCGGTTGCAACAGTAAATACTGCCGATTTTGAAAAGGGATATGTAGTTGTTAAAAAAGGAAAGAAAATATTCCATAAGATTAAAATTAAATAAATTATATTTTAAAAATGAATCTAAGTAACTTTGTTGTAAAATTAATAATATATGATGGATACTTCTTTAAATTCTAAAGAGATACAAAAAAAAAGATATGCAATTATAACAGCCGGGGGAAGCGGTATGAGAATGCACTCCTCAATTGCAAAACAGTTTTTGGAAATTGACGGAAAGCCTATTCTGTTACGTACCATAGAGTTATTTTTATCTTTGCCTTTTGAGGTTAACATAATTGTAGTTTTGCCGGCAGATTATAAAGAATATTGGAAAAAATACATATCGGATCATAATCTTTGGATAAGGCACACAATAGCAGTAGGAGGAATAACAAGATTTCATTCTGTAAAAAATGCTTTAGAATTTGTAGAGGAGGGGGGGATAGTTGCCGTACACG
>CAYMZO010000043.1:0-6099 GCA_964394885.1 uncultured Eubacteriales bacterium
CCCACATATATCAGCAAAAGAAGGAGATTTTGCAAAAACTGTCCTTATGCCCGGAGACCCTCTTCGTGCAAAATTTATTGCAGAAACTTATCTTGAAAATCCAGTCCTTGTTAACAGTGTCAGAGGAATTAACGGGTATACAGGAACTTATGAGGGAACTCGTGTTTCCGTAATGGCAAGCGGTATGGGTGCTCCTTCTATCGGTATCTATTCTTATGAGCTTTTCAATTTTTATGATGTAGACAATATCATTCGCATTGGTTCTGCCGGTGCAATCTCTGACGATATTCAAATGCTCGATTTGGTTGCAGGTATGTCTGCGTGTACAAACACCAACTATGGTGTTCAATATGATTTACCTGGATTTTATTCTCCAACAGCAAGCTATAAAATTTTAAGCAAAGCAGTTGAAGAGGCTAAAAAAATCGGAATTGAACTTAAAGTCGGAAGTCTTTTCTCATCAGATATATTCTATGATGATTCTCAAAGCCTTATTAAATGGCAGAAGATGGGCGTTCTTGCTGTTGAAATGGAGTCGGCGGCTCTTTATATGAATGCTGCTCGTGCAGGCAAAAACGCACTTGCCATTTGTACAATTTCAGACCGTCCTTTCACAGGAGAAGGATGCACATCTGAAGAAAGACAAACAGGTTTTACAAATATGATGGAAGTTGCTCTTAAAACAGCTGTATCACTTGAAAAGTAGGGATTATATATGATTAAAAGAGTATTTTTAGTTGTTCTTGACAGCTTTGGTATTGGTAATGCTCCTGATGCCGACAAATTCGGTGATGAAGGAAGCAACACTATATCAAGTATTGCAAAATCATCAAAGTTCAATGCACCGAATTTGGGTAAGCTTGGATTATTTAATATTGACGGAGTGGATTGTGGCAAAAAAAGCAGTACCCCTTCGGCTTCCTATCTTCGATGCTTTGAAAAATCAATGGGCAAAGATACAACCATTGGTCATTGGGAAATTTGTGGTATAATATCCGAAAAAGCACTGCCAACTTATCCCAACGGATTTCCGAATGAAATTTTAGATGAATTTAAAAAGCAGACAGGTCGAGGTGTGCTTTGCAACCTGCCCTATTCAGGCACTAAAGTTATTGAAGAATACGGTAAACAGCACGTTGAAACAGGAGATTTAATTGTTTATACATCGGCTGACAGTGTTTTTCAAATTGCTGCACACGAGGACATTGTTCCTCCTGAAAAGTTATATGAGTATTGCCAAATTGCAAGAGATATTCTAACAGGCGACCATAGTGTCGGAAGAGTTATTGCAAGACCATTTATCGGTGAATATCCAAACTACACAAGAACCGGAAACAGGCACGATTTTTCTATGCTTCCTCCGTCAGACACTCTGCTTGACGAAGTAAAAGAAGCGGGTCTTGATATGATTGCAGTAGGAAAAATCAAGGATATTTTTGCTGCAAAAGGAGTTACGGAACACGTTGCAACAAAATGCAATGCTGATGGAATGGAAGCTCTTGATGCTCTTGTAAAAAGAGATTTCAAAGGACTTTGCTTTACCAATCTTGTAGATTTCGATATGAAATACGGTCATCGTAACGATGTTGACGGATATGCAAATGCTATTTCTGAATTTGACTCTTGGCTTGGCGGATTTTTGCCAAAGCTTTCAGATGATGACGTTCTTATCATTACAGCTGACCACGGTTGCGACCCTGCAACTGAAAGTACCGACCATTCAAGAGAAGGCATTCCGGTTATTATCTATCAGAATGGAAGAGACGGCAAAGACCTTGGAACTCACACCTGCTTTGCAGATATAGGAAAAACCATTGCCGATATGCTTAACATCAAAAGTAATATCGCAGGAAAGAGCTTTTTTAATGAAATTGGAGGCTAATTATGGATAATCAAGAACTTTTGACCCTTGCAAAAAGTGCAATGCAAAAGTCTTATTCTCCCTATTCCAACTTTAAAGTCGGAGCTGCACTTCTTTGCAAAGACGGTAGCAAAGTTTTTTTAGGTTGCAATATTGAAAACGCTTCTTATTCACCCTCAAATTGTGCTGAACGCACTGCTTTTTTCAAGGCGGTCAGCGAGGGTTACATAGAATTTGAAAAGATTGCGATTGTAGGTGGACATAATGGTGTCATTGATACTCCTTGCCCACCTTGCGGAGTTTGCTTGCAGGTTATGAGTGAATTTTGCAAAGACGATTTTATAATTGTATTGACTAATAAAGATGAAGAAATAATTGAGAAAAAGCTTTGCGAACTTCTCCCCTATTCTTTTTCTCTTTGAGGGTGATTACATAATGAGAATGTATGATATCATAAAAAACAAACGTGATGGACATACTCTTTCAAAAGAAGAAATAGATTTTTTTGTTAAAGGATACACCTGCGGTGATATTCCCGATTATCAGGCATCAGCCTTACTTATGGCCATTTATTTTAACGGTATGAACAAAGAGGAAACAGTAGCTCTTACAACCGCTATGGCAAATTCAGGAGATACCGTTGACCTTTCGTCTATTAAAGGTGCAACGGTGGACAAGCACAGCACAGGTGGTGTAGGCGATAAAACCACTCTGATAATTGCACCTATCGTTGCAGCCCTCGGATGCAAGGTTGCAAAGATGTCCGGTCGTGGTCTTGGACACACAGGCGGAACAATTGACAAACTTGAATCAATTGACGGATTTAAAGTTGAAATTCCTAACGAGGATTTCTTTAATCAAGTTAATAAAATAGGGCTTTGTGTTGTTGGACAATCGGGTAATCTTACTCCTGCTGACAAAAAGCTTTATGCCCTTAGAGATGTTACTGCAACTGTTGAAAATCTTTCTCTTATTGCATCAAGCGTTATGAGTAAAAAAATTGCAGGCGGAAGCCAAAACATTATTCTTGATGTTAAATGTGGAAACGGTGCTTTTATGAAAACTCCGGAAGATGCAGCAGCTCTTGCAAGAGCTATGGTTGACATTGGCAATGCTGCCGGAAGAAAAACAACTGCACTTATAACCAATATGAATATTCCTCTTGGCTTCAACATTGGAAATTCGCTTGAAGTTATCGAAGCTGTTAATCTGCTCAACGGTAAAGGTTGTAAGAACCTTTATGAAATTTGTGTAACACTTAGCTCGTATATGTATTCTTCCTGTTTCAACATACCGATTGAAGAGTGCAGAAAAGAAGTTGAAGAGGTTATTAAAAATGGCAAGGCACTCTTAAAACTTCGTGAAATGGTTGAAATGCAAGGTGGCGATGTTAGCCTTATAGACAATCCTGAGCTTTTCAAAAAAAGTGAAATTTGCTTTGATGTACTAAGCCCAGCGGATGGATATATTTGTTCTATGAATTCAGAGCAGATTGGTATTTCAAGTGTTGTACTCGGTGCAGGCAGAGAGAAAAAAGGAGACCCTATTGATTACAGTGCAGGCATTATCCTCAAGCATAAAACAGGCGATTATGTGCATAAGGGCGATGTTATTGCAACCCTTTATACTTCAACACAAGACAAAGCTCAAAACGCCGAAAAGCTGTTTCTTAATTCTATTGAGTTTTCTGAAAACTTGCCCAAAGAAGAGCTATTAATTTTTGATATTATTCAATAACTATTAACGTATATAAAAAAGACACATCCAAATTGGATGTGTCTTTTTATTCTACCATCAACGATGACAATATGCTTGAATAAACTCTTGTTGGGTCCTCAAGAAAGTTTTTCTTTACAAGGTCTGCCTGCTCTGCATCTGCAACGTAAACTGTAAGTTTCATCATTACGTCTTGCTTATCTTCTATTGTAAATGTTACGTGGTAACCATTTTCAAGCGGTGTTATGTCTATTTTATTTTCTTGCTCATTTTTTGCTATTGTCAAAATCTTTATTGCAGCCTTGATTGCTTTTTCCCTTACGGTTCTCGGCAAATCGTGTTCAAGTTCCAAAACAACTTGCCTGCCTATATCATTTATCTTCAGCACTTCGTTCTCTTCAACATAATTGCAATCAATACTACCTTGAGCAATCAATTCACTTATTGCCTGATTAACCTCAAAATAGTTTGCAAGCCCCTGACCTTGAATAACATCATTTATCTGTTGCTTTGTTATTTCTTCTTCCAACGTCTTTAAAATATAGCAAATAAGGATTTTTATTTCATTTCGATTTCTTAATCCACCAGGCTCAACGCCACCGACAAACGCATCATATTCGTTGTATTCATCATTTTGCGTATAGTCAATATAATCCATAGTATCCTCCCCTATTAAAAGCTGTCATTGTCATCTTCCTCTACACCAGTAATATCTTGACGTGTTTTGAAAAGATATCCGTTATCTGCAAGGAAGTCAAGATTTTTAAGTACTTTTCCAATTCCATTTGCAACACAATTCATTGGGTCATTTGCAACTTTCGCTTTTATTCCGGTTGCCTCTCCAATCACTTTATCAAGCCCATAAAGCATTGCTCCTCCTCCGGTCAGGAGTATACCCTCTTGCATTAAATCTGCAACAAGCTCCGGCGGAGTATCCTCAAGCACAGCTTTTATGCCGTCGACCAACGTGTTTATATGTTCTCTCATTGCAAGATATACTTCAGTTGAGGTGATTTCAAAGCTCATCGGCATTTGCGTTACATAATGCTTTCCCTTTGCAACCATTGCAATTTCTTCTTTTCTAAGATAAGCACAGCCTATTGTTTTCTTTATCTCTTCTGCGGTCAATTCTCCAATCAGAACATCTCTTTCTCTTCTTGTATATCTCATTATTGCTTCATTAAGTATATTTCCGGCAGATTTTACAGACTTGCTTATAGCAATACTTCCCATTGTTATAATCGCAGAGTCGGTAGTTCCTCCGCCAATATCAACTATCATTGTTCCGCAAGGATGAGATATGTCAACACCTGCACCGATTGCAGCAGCAAGAGGTTCTTCGATAAGGCAAGCCTTACCTGCTCCTGATGCAGTTGCAACATCAAGTATTGTTCTTCTTTCAAAGCTCGTTACTGTACTTGGCATACAAATAATTACGTTTGGCTTAAAGATTTTGTTTCCGCAAATCTTTTGAATATAATATCTAATCATCTGCTCTGCAACCGTAAAATCAGATACAACTCCATCTTTTAAAGGTCTGATAGCTATGATTGAATCAGGGCATCTTCCTATCATATCATAGGCAGCTGAGCCAACAGCCATAACCCTTCCGGTGTCTGTTCTATATGCAACAACAGAAGGTTCTGACATAACTATGCCCTTACCTTCTACATAAATTATTACAGATGTAGTTCCCAAATCTATACCAATATTTAAACCTAACATCCTGCACCTTCTGTAATCTTTCGTCTACACTGTGTCAATTTATTATGATAATTTAATATTGCCACGATGTCAATATTTTCAATCTCTTGAAATTGCAATTGCTGCACAGACAAGATACACTCTATCTGCTCCCGCAGAAACAAGCACACTTGCACATTCATTTGCAGTAGCTCCCGTGGTTTTTATATCATCACACAGTAATATTGTTTTTCCACTTACATTTTTTCCTTCTGCAACATCAAAAACACCTAAAACGTTTCCCTGTCTTTTTATTGCATCAAGGGAATGCTGTGGCTGAACATTATATATCTTTTCAAGCAGCTGTGTATCTATTGTTGGATTTCCTTTAACTTTTAAACCATTAGCAAGCAATTCGCTCTGATTATATCCTCTGTTTCTAAGCTCTTTTTTTGACATAGGAACACAAGTTATTATGTCAAAATCTATATTTCCATACTTATTTGCAATGCAATCTGACATTTCAGCTGACAACGTTTTTGCAACGGCAGGTCGGTCTGAAAACTTCATACGCTTAATTGCTTTCTTCACTGCACCGTCATAGTAAAATGGTGCAGCAACAGCAGAATAAGCATTATTTTTCTTCTTACAATTACATTTGTTTTTATCTGCTCCGCAAAAAGTACAATAATCATCTGAAATTCTTAAAATATTATTAGAGCAATCATCGCAAACATTCTCTTCAATCTTTATAATTTTACCACAGTAAGTACATCTTTTCGGAAAAAAAACAGACAAAACCATTTCTTTAAAACTCATATTCATTCCTCCATAAGACA
>CAYMZO010000043.1:6109-9537 GCA_964394885.1 uncultured Eubacteriales bacterium
ATTTTATATATTTGCTCTTTGCTACCGACAATTATCATTGTTGACCTTGCTCTTGTTACCGCTGTGTATAAAAGATTTCTGTAACAGAGTTGCGGAACAATATCTATTGAGGGTATTATTACGGCTTGAAATTCACTACCTTGACTTTTATGAACTGTTACTGCATAAGCAAGCTCCAATTCATTTAGATTTTCATAGGCATACGCAGCTCTTCGTCCATCAAAAACAATTGTAAGGCTGTTTGCCTGCGGATTGATTTTTTCTATAAATCCAACATCACCGTTAAAAATACCCGTTCCGTCCTCTTTGCCTTTTGTCCAGCAAATGTTGTAATTATTTCTTATTTGCATTACCTTATCGCCTTCTCTAAAGACACGTGTAAGCAAAGCAATTTCCTTTTTTGACTTATCAGGTGGATTTAACTCCTGCTGCAACATTCTGTTTAAATTTATCGTTCCTGCCTGTCCTTTTTTTGAAGGACAAAGAACCTGAATATCTGCGGTTGGAGAATATCCATAAGCATTCGGCAACCTTGTTTTGCAAAGCTCAATTACTGTTCCTGCAACGCTTTGAGAATCAGCTCTGTGCATATAAAAAAAGTCAGAGTCAGTTTTATCCATAACGGGCATTTCGCCTCTTACAATTTTATGTGCATTGGAAACTATAAGGCTCTGCATTGCCTGACGAAAAACTTCGTCAAGCTTTACAACAGGCAGAACTCCTGACTCTATTAAATCGTGTAAAACATTGCCCGCTCCAACAGGTGGCAACTGGTCGCTATCTCCAACCATAATCAGTCTACATCCCATTGGCAGCGCATCAAGCAAGCTATAAAACAAAACTATATCTACCATTGAAAGCTCATCGACTATAACTGCGTCTGCATCAATAGGATTTCTTGCATTTCTTGCAAAACTCATTCTCTCTCCGGAAGTTCTTTCCGCTTCCAAAAGTCTATGAATTGTTTTTGCCTCTCTACCTGTTATTTCTGACATTCTCTGAGCCGCTCTTCCTGTTGGTGCAGTAAGAACAACGTTGAGCCTGTCCTGTTCAAACATCTTAAGTATTCCGTTTATTGTTGTGGTCTTACCTGTTCCCGGGCCTCCGGTTAATATGAGCATTCCTTTTTCTATTGCAGTTGCAATCGCAGTTCTCTGCTTTTCTTCGTAAGTTATATTATTTTTCTTTTCAATTTTTGCTATATCCTCATACAGAGTCGGCTTTCCTGCCGGAGGAAATTTCTGCATAACTCTTATACGTTGTGCCGCCTGCTTTTCTGCAAGATATATATACGGTAAAAAAACAAACTCTCTTCCGCCTATATTTTCAACAACAAGTTTCCTTTGTTCAACAAGTGTGTCGATGGCAATGTCTATTGTGTCATTATTGGTTCCCAACAAACTGCTTGACGGTGTAAACAGCTTGTCCCTTGGAATGCAAGTATGTCCGTTTGCAAGGTTATGCCTTACAACGTGAACAACCCCTGCAAGAACACGATATGAATTATCCGGTTGCTTGGGCAACTTTCTTGCAATGCTATCTGCCCTGTCAAATCCCATTCCAACTTCTTCTGAACACAGTATGTAAGGATTTTCTTTAATCTTTTCAGAAGCATTTGCACCATAGGCCTTAAAAGCGTCAATACACTCCGTAGGAGTCATTCCATAACCCTCAAGACGAATAATAGTTTCTCTCATTGCAAACTGATTTTTAAACTCTTCTCTGATTTTTTCTGCCTTTTGAGGTGATATACCTCTTATTCTTGCAAGCTGTTCGGGATGATTTTCTAATATATCAAAGGTATCTTCCCCAAACTTTTCAACTATTTTAACAGCCGTTGCAGGTCCAATCCCACGAACAGCTCCACCGGAAAGATATTTTAAAATTTGAGCAACGGTTGCCGGCATACTTCTCTCACAATATTCAACCTTAAACTGCCTTCCAAAAGAAGCGTGATTACCCCAGGTTCCGTGCAATTCAAGCTCTTCTCCGGGTGAAATTTCAGGCAAAGCTCCAACAACGGTTACAAGTTCACCATCAGGTGTACTTAAATCGAGCACAGTAAATCCTGTGTCTGCTTTACGATATACTACATTTTCAGCCATACCGCAAAGATATTCCAGATTTTCATTGCCCATTGCAACCACCCCCAATGCCCAAGCTATATTATAAATTATACTTCATGTTTACTGTTTTGGCAATTATGCTGTTGTATTATGTCACATATTTCATTACAATCACACATATCTACATTTTCACTATCATCGCATAATATTTTACACATTTCTGCAGCTGCATCACACATTCCGCAATCAACCACTGTTACATTAACATTTCTAAAGCTTCCGAATATTCCAAAACGCATAGACAACAAATACACAAGACCCGCAACATCACCGCCTGTTGCATCAGGAGGTATCAACAGTATGTATTTTCCTCCCTTTTTGGGCATTAATAATTTTAAAAGGAAAAAGTTTATTATTGACACTATTCCTGAAATAATCAGAACTAAAAACATTGCATAAAGTATACTTTCTAACATTTATGCTCACCTCAATATATAATATGAGATGAGCATAACATTGGTTTATTTTTATTTTTTACGAGCAGACCTGTAAGCCGAGTTTTGTCATTTAAGGCAATCATCTATCTACGCTTTGTGTTGCCACAACGCTTTAGCCACCCGTTGAAGAATACGCCGAGCAAGCGTCTTCGATCGGTGTTGCTTCGGATAGGGTTTGCAGGGCCATACAGTCTCCTGTATGCCGGTGAGCTCTTACCTCGCCTTTCCACCCTTACCGACAAAATGCCGGCGGTATATCTCTGTTGCACTTTCCCTAAGGTTACCCTCGGCGGCCGTTAGCCGTTATCCTGCTCTATGAAGCTCGGACTTTCCTCATGCGAAACAAGTTCGCCTGCGACTGCCCAGTCTGCTCGTATTTGCATATACATTTTAATTCATACTATTATCATTGTCAAATAAATAATAACAATTTATTAAATTAACATAAAAAGTATTGTATAATTTAGGTCTTTGGAGTAACATTATAGCGTTAAAATGTAAAAGGATGGCAAAATTTATGAATGATAACAACCATAATCAAAACAGAAATCGGCATTTTGACTATGACGAAAATGTTGATATTTTTAGTGATAGCAGTCGAACTCCAAGAAAAAATCCCAATTTAAATTCAAAGCATAAAAATAACAGCACTCAACATAGAAACAATATCAACCACAGAAATAACAATCCGCACAACAACCTTAATCCTGGTCAAAAGTCTATGTCAAAAAAACAAAGAATTGCACAAACTCAGGATATTAGCTTTAATAAAAAGCAAAACTTGCCCCAGAAAAAGAAAAAGCGTTCTTCACCTAAATCTATATTTGCAAAGGTATTCTTTACAATTATCTTAATTTGCCTTTTG
>CAYMZO010000044.1:0-9476 GCA_964394885.1 uncultured Eubacteriales bacterium
ATGCACTTGTATTACCGAAACCAAATAAGGACAAGACTTTATTTTATAGTGTTAAATACTCTTGTCCTTATTTGGTTTCGGTAATACAAGTGCATTCAAAGAAATTTTTCTAAGTACTGCATTTACAAGCCCACTTGCAAATGCACAACTATTTTTCTTTACAATATTAACACTTTCATTTATTGCAGCGGAAGCAGGAATTTTATCCATAAACAGAAGTTGAAAAGCTCCCATTCTTAAAGCAACAAGAACCTGTGGCTTTAATTTTTTTATCGGCTGTGTAAGATAAAGTGAGATATTATAATCTATTGTTATTTTACGTTCAAGCGCGCCATAAACAATCGCTGTTGCAAAAGATTTATCTCTTGAGTCAAGTTGGCAATCGTTTAATTTTGAGTCTATAACAATATTTGAAAAAGCGTTATCTCTATTAATCTTAAGCAATACTTCAAATGCAATTTGTCTTGCCGTATTCATATATTAATCCCTTCTGTTATTTGCCAACATAACTAATCTTAAAAGGTTAGCAATAGAAACTGCAAGTGCCGCAACATACGTCATTGCAGCAGCACCGAGAACTTTTTTAGCTCCATAAGCTTCTTCAGGTGATAAAATATCGGCATTTCCTATAACCTGCATTGCTCTTTTACTTGCATTGAATTCAACGGGTAAAGTTGCGAACTGAAATACTGCAACAAGAGAGTAAAGTAAAAGTCCAATGGATATAAGCGGGTCATAACTAAATATTATTCCTAAAATTGCAAGTGGAAATCCAAGTGTTGAGCCTATATTGCAAACAGGAAGAATTGCGTTTCTTATTTTTATTGGGGCATAGCCTTGTGCATGTTGTGCTGCATGACCTGCTTCATGGCAGGCAACTCCTATTGCGGCAATCGACGTGCTTGCATATACCTCTTGAGATAATCTTATTACATTATCTCTTGGGTCATAGTGGTCTGTTAATTTTCCGTTGACCATTTCTATTGAAACATCGGTAATTCCATACTGTGCCAAAACCTGACGAGCTGCTTGTTCTCCCGTTAGTCCTCTCATATTTCCTTGCTTAGAATATGCTGAAAAAGTTGTTTTTACTTTAGCCTGTGCTATAAGTGCAAATATAAGAGCCGGAACAACTAATACAAGATAATAATAATCCCAATATAAAAATCTCATTTGTATACCCCTTTGTTTTATATGCTATTTTAAAATTGTACCTTCGTTTATTTTATGACCTCTTAAAAAGTCTGAAGCCATCATTTTTTTTGAGCCCTGTGCCTGTATCTGCAAAATCTCTATACAATTTCCGTCTCCACATGACACAACAAGCTTTTTGTCTGATTTTATAACTTCTCCGGGAAACGAACCATTTTCTTCTGAAAGAACCGCTTTATGAATTTTTATTATTTTATCATCAAGAACTGCCGTTGCAACAGGCCAAGGAGAAAGCCCTCTGATTTTATTATGAATATTTTGTGCTGTTTCATTCCAATCTATCGGACACAGAGTTTTATCAAGCATAGGAGAATAAGTTGAAAGGCTATCGTCTTGCTTTTCTCTTTGCAATGTTCCTGCCTTTAAATTTAAAACTGTTTCGGACAATACATCTGCACCTAACTCAGACAATCTATCGTGAAGTTCACCTGACGTTTCGTCTTTTCCAATATCGAGTGATGATTTTAAAATCATATCACCCGTATCTAATCCTTCTTCCATAAACATTGATGTTACACCTGCTTTGGACTCTCCGTTTAAAACAGACCATTGAATTGGTGCTGCACCTCTATATTTAGGTAAAAGTGAAGCGTGAATATTAATACATCCGAATTTTGGAAAATCCAATATTGATTTAGGTAGAATTTTTCCATAAGCTACAACAATTATAAGCTCAGGTTTCAGCTGCTTGATTTTTTCAAGTGCTTCACCGTCTTTAAGCTTTAGCGGCTGAAAAACAGGTATATTATTTTCAGTAGCAACAACCTTAACAGGAGGTGGAGTCAAGGTATATCCTCTTCCCTTTGGTTTATCCGGTTGAGTAAACACACCTACAACTTCGTGTCCATCATCAATTAATCTTTGAAGGCAAGGCACTGCAAATTCTGGAGTTCCCATAAAAACAATTTTCAAGTGTTACACCTCTGTTTCACTATCCGCTAATCTGTCTGTAAAAACTATTCCGTCAAGGTGATCTATCTCGTGGCAAAAACAACGTGCTTTTAATTCTTCGCCCTTATAAACACACCATTGACCATTACGATTTTGGGCTTTTATTTTTACGATTGCAGGTCTTACTGTTATTCCGCTTTCCCCAGGAAATGACAAACAGCCTTCATACTCTTTTTGTTCGCCTTCAACTGAAATAATTTCAGGGTTAACAAGTTCAAGTAGTCCTTCTCCTACATCTGCAACAACAACTCTTTTTAGTATTCCAACCTGAACCGCTGCAAGTCCGCAGCCTTCTTCTTTGTACATTGTTTCAGCCATATCGTCAAGCAACTGAAAAAGCTTATCATCAAAAGCTTCAACTACTCTGCTCTTCTTTTTCAATATTGGATCTTCTTTTGTTACAACTTTACGAAGTGCCAATTTTATCATCCTCTCGTGATATATCAAAAAATTGTTTCAGGATTAACATCTGCAAAAGTTGAAATTTCTCTAAATCTCTTATCCTTACCAAACTCAACAAGCAATTCTGATATAAGACTTCTGAAATCAGATGTATTTTTGCATTTTATAATCATCCTGTATCTATATTTATTATTTACCCTTAAAACCTTGCTTGGCATTGGACCCAGTACGATAATCCTTTGACTTTTATATTTGTCGCTTGTCTTTTCTTTCAACATTTCCAAAAAGGCCTTTGACGCAGCCCTTACTTGAACTTCTTTTATTCCTAAAAAGCCAATTGTACATAAATCGCAATACGGTGGGTAAATCATTGCTTTTCTTATCATCATCTCTGTATTATAAAACGATTCATAGTCTTGCTTTGCCGCAAGATTTATAACCTCATTTTCAGGTACATTAGTCTGAATTATTGCTTTTCCCTGATACTTTCCACGTCCGGACCTGCCAACAACTTGCGTAAGCAAATCAAAGGTACGTTCCATACTTTTGAAATCATCATTATAAATTTGCTGGTCTGCAGAAAGAACTCCAACAAGGGTAACATTTTCAAAATCCAACCCTTTGGCAACCATCTGCGTACCTAACATTATATCAAAATCACCATTTGCAAACTGTGCTAATTTCTTTTCGTGTGCAAATCTTGACATTGTTGTATCGGTATCTAAACGCAACACCCTTGCCTGGGGTATCAGTTCAGACAACACATCCTCAACCCTCTGTGTGCCTGTTCCTGCATATCTGACACTCTGTTCACCACAGGAATCACATATCTCTGTAAAGGGCTTTGAATATCCACAATAATGACACATCAGCCTTCTGTTTGCAATATGATATGTCATTGAAATGCTACAATTAGGACAAGTTACAACTGAACCACAAGAATCACAGGCAACAAAGGTATTATACCCTCTTCTGTTAATCAATAAAATTGACTGCTTATTGTTTTCTATATTTTCACACAGAAGATTATATAAATCTTTACTTATTTCTGTTTTATTGCCATTTGCCCGTTCTTTACACATATCAACTACAAGCACTTCCGGTAAAATGGCATTTCCATATCTGCTCTTTAATTGATTTAAAGTATATCTGCCTTGCTTTGCTGCCGTATATGTTTCAAAGCTCGGCGTTGCAGACGCAAGTATTAGCAATGCATTATTCTTTGCACATCTAAACTTTGCTACATCTCTTGCGTGATATCTCGGAGATGATTCTGATTTATATGTATGCTCTTGCTCTTCATCCATTATTATCAAACCTAAATTATCAAATGGTGCAAACACAGCAGAACGAGTTCCTACAACAATATTTGCATTTCCATTTTTAACTCGCTTCCACTCGTCCATTCTTTCTCCAAGAGAAAGACCACTATGAAAAACTGCAACCTTATTGCCATATCGAGAATGAAAAGCATTTAGGGTTTGAGGTGTCAATGAAATTTCAGGAACCATTACGATAACACCTTTTCCTGATTTTGAGACCTCGTCAATAACTTTCATAAAGACTTGTGTTTTACCGCTACCGGTTACTCCGTAAAGAAGAGATGCACTTCCCTTTCCATCTTTATATTGCTCAAGCAAGTTGTCAAAGGCTTCCTGTTGCTCTTCTGAAAGAACAATTTCGGAATCATCAATAACAAAATCATCTTGATAAGGGTTTCTTAAAATTTCGTGCTCATAAAACTCTACAATACACTTTTTTTCAACTGCATTTACAACAGCGGAAGTTACACCCGTAAAGTAGCATATTTCCTTTACAGACGCACTGCCAACATCCATAAGAATGCTTACGACGCTTTTCTGCTTCTTTGTTAACTTAGCAAATGCTTCTTCCAGTTCTGAACCACTCATTGCTAAACGAACCATTTTTATTGAGGCATCATTTATCTTTTGAGTTGCATCATAGTTACGATGTACTAAGCCTTTTTTTAGAAGTCTTTCCAAAACATCGCTTTCGTTTTTATAACCTAAATCAGACAGAATTTTCTGTTTGTTAACATATACCTTTTTATTGACAAGATATTCAAAAGCTTGTCTTTCATCAGGTTTGAGATTTTCAAGTGTATCGGCTTCAAGTTCTTTTACCGCTACAAATGAAATAGTAGTTTTTAAATTTATTCCTGTTGGAAGTGCCAACTTAACTGCATCAAACAGTGTGCAAAATGTACGCTCTTTGATATAAACAGCAAGGTCAAGCATTTCATTACTAATAAGCGGTGCCTTATCAAGCACCGCCGAAATTGATTTCATTTTACAATTTGATTGCTGCTGAGAATATGATATATTCATTACAATTCCCTGACGTTTAGATGTGCCATTGCCAAATGGAACCATAACTCGCATTCCCGGCTTAAGCTCTTCTGCAAACTTTTCAGGTACTATATAATCATATGCCTTGTCAAAATCATAGGCAACATTTTCAACAGCAACACAAGCAATTTCTACCGATTGCATGGAGAATAACCTCCGTAAAATAAAGCAACTTAAAGCTTATAAAAGCTATAAATCAGATATTTCTAATCTCTTCTGGCTCAACAATATAGTATTCGCCTGTAAGAATCTCCTCAAGTGCAAGAGTAACAGGTTTCTCAATTACAATTGCCTTGTCATCCTCTATTTTTTGTGATATTTCTCTGGCTCTTTTTGCTGTTGCAGTAACCAAAGAATAACGGCTTATGCGATTTGTTAAAACTCCTCTTAAATCTGGATTAAACATATATCTTCATCCTTCCACAATAATCATTTTATTTGTTAAATATGTCTAATGAATTAATCAATTATTAAAATAAAAGAAATAGTAGAGAATTAATTTATCTGTGCCTTCTAATAACCTCAAGAATATGTGCAACAGCATCATCTAAGCGGTCGTTTACAACTATATAATCATAGTCCGATGCTCTAAGCATTTCTCCCTTTGCAATCTCCATTCGACGTTTAATTGCATCCTCATTTTCTGAGCCTCTGCCCTTTAAACGCTTGTGCAAAGTTTCAACCGACGGAGGCATTAAAAATACGCTTATAACTCCCGGATAAATTTCTCTTATTTTATCGGCACCTTGTACTTCTATTCTTAAGATAACTGTTTTGCCAATTGAAAGCCATTTATCAATAGGGTCTTTAGGTGTACCATAATAATTGTCTCCATATTTTACGTATTCAAGCATCTTACCATTTTTTATGTTATCTTCAAACTCTTCAACGGAAACAAATATATAGTGCTTACCATTTATCTCGCCTTTTCTTGGCTTCCTTGTTGTCATCGAAACAGACATAACAGTATCTGCATCGTACTTTAACAGTTCTTCAAGGACTGTATCTTTGCCTGAGCCGGATGGACCGGATAATATTAATAAAACACCTTTATTATTCATCTTCTGCCTCCTCAACTATTGCATCATCATCGTCATTATTCAAACGATTTGCAACTGTTTCAGATTGCAGATATGTTAATATAACGTGGTCGCTATCTGTAATTATAACTGCCCTTGTCCTTCTTCCGTGTGTAGCATCGATAAGGGTTCCCTTTTCTTTACAATCCTGGATAATCCTTTTTATCGGTGCAGATTCGGGACTTACTATTGCAACAAGTCTATTTGCATTTATCATATTACCGAATCCGATATTGATGAGCTTCATTAAACTTCCTCCAAGAGATTATTCTATATTCTGTACTTGCTCTCTTATTTTTTCAACTTCCGCTTTGATTTTCAATACTTTTCCTGCAATTTCAACATCCTGTGCCTTTGAACCAATGGTATTAGCTTCCCTATTAATTTCCTGAATAAGGAAATCCATCTTTCTTCCAACAGCCTCATCATCTTCAAACATTGAATGAAGTTGTTCTATATGGCTTCTAAGACGTACTGTTTCTTCATCAACGGCAGTCTTGTCGGCAAAAATTGCAGCCTCAGTAACCAATCTCTGCTCATCTATATGGGCATCTGCAATAAGCTCTTTTATTCTGGTTTCAAGCTTTTGTTTATATTCTTTTACGGTTTCCGGAGAACGTTGCTCAATAAACTTTACTTCTTCAAGGATTGTATCTGCTCTGCTTAAAATGTCATCTTTAAGCTTTTCTCCCTCTCGTTCTCTCATTAAGACAAATGACTCCACTGCCTTTTCAAGAACAGTTTTAACAGCTGACCAGATCTTTTCTTCATCAACCTGTTCTTTATGAACGGAAAAAATATCCCCGTACCTTGTAAGCGTAGATACAGAAATATCATTTCTAATGTCATATCTCTCGGCTATCTCGTTAAGTGCATCAATATAGCTTTTGGCAAGGGTGTGATTAACCCTTATGACTACATCATCACAATCAAGTGCCTCAATTTGAATATAGCACTCAATTTTTCCTCTCGAAACCATACTCTGCAAATAGCTCTTAACCTTTTCTTCTAAAAATCCATAGGACCTGGGAATTCTGGAGTTAAGCTCAAAATAACGATGATTAACACTTTTTACTTCAACAGTAATAACCATCGAGTCGATTTCAGCGTTAGCACGACCATATCCCGTCATACTTCTTATCATATTTTTAAAATCTCCTTCATTACAAGTTTTTTACATAAGTGTTTTACTTGTATTGTCCGATATATTGTATCAATTTTTATAGTGCTTTGTCAATTTCATTTGATATATTTCCCTTGCAACAATTGCAAGTTCCAACCATAATCTTTGGTATTTCGCAACATAAGATATTATTTTTTTCTTTGAACCCGAGTTTAATCAAATCATCTTTGACTGACATATTGCTGCATTCGGCAATATATGCACCTCTGTTTGCAGCAAAATTAAGGGCTGCTTTAACAAGACACTCAGGCAAAAAACTATACTCTTGAGAATATTCAAGAGTATATATTAACACCGTTAAGTCATTATAGTCAAATAAACAATATCCATAGTTCCCGTCTTGATTACTATTAACGGCAATCACAGCCATTGACGTATCTGTTATTTGCAAATTTTGTTCATTAAACAATTTATCAGCTTGTGATTTTTCAACAGGTTTAAAGCTAAACATACTATCTATCTCCTTTTAGATAATGAAGCTGCATTCATAAGTCGCTTTACTTCTTCATCGGTAAGTTCTCTCCATTTTCCCTGTGGTAACATTCCAAGTTTTATTGAACCAACTGAAACCCTCTTTAGCCTTGCAACCTCCAAGCCAAGGTCCTCACACATTTTTCTAATCTGCCTGTTTCTGCCTTCACAAAGCACTATTTCTATTACAACTCTGTTTGGCTCTTTCGTTATTATTCTAACGTCAGCAGGCATTGTTTTTCTACCGTCAATAACCATTCCGGTCATCAACTGTGTAATCTGCTCTTCTGTTATATCAGGTCTTATTGTTACTCTATATGTTTTTGGTACGTGTTTTGTTGGATGTGTCATTGCATTTGCAAATTCACCATCATTTGTAAACAACAAAAGCCCTTCAGATTCTCTGTCAAGTCGACCGATAGGATAAACTCTTGCATTGATGTCAGAAACGAGCTCTGCAACACATTTTCTTCCCATCTCGTCGCTCATAGTAGTTATAAAACCTCTTGGCTTATTTAGCATTACATAATACAGTTTTTTTTCTTTTATAACTTTTCTTCCATCAACAGATACAATGTCTTTATTGGGATTTATTTTATCTCCTATTTGAGCCTTGACTCCGTTTACTTTCACTTTGCCCTCAGATATTAACTCTTCTGATTTACGTCTTGATGCTATTCCACATTCAGACATATATTTTTGAAGCCTAATTTTATCATCAGTCATTTTAAATTCCTCATTTCATAAACTTTTCAAAAAATTCTTTTATTTTAAATTTATTTTTCTTTTCTATTTTTTCTATTGTGTTTGACTCTACCGAACCGACAGTTACAATAGGAGTCTCACACATTAGTTTATCATCAACATAATATTTCGCACAACCCACGACCTTGCCTTTAGGTACAGGTGCATATTCAAAAGGTGAAATTTCAATTTTTCTAATTATATTAGAACTTTTATTGTTATTGACTGTAACAGTAGGCTGATTTAAGCACTGTACAGAAACCTTTTTTGTGTCTGAGCCTATAACATTAAGACATAAATTTGATATATCTGTATCTACTGCAACGGAAGAATATTGTGAAAAGCCATATTCAAACATACCAATATGGTCATCCCAGTCTTGAGGAGCATTTAAGGTAACTGCTACAAGTGTTACTCCGTCTTTTTCTGCAGCCGACACAAGACACCGTTTACTTTTTTTAGTGTATCCAGTTTTTATGCCAATTGCGTATGGATACCTCTGTAATAAACTATTGTGATTTGAAAGTGTTCTTAGATACGGAGGATTTCCATAACTAACACTAACACTTTTTGAGGAACACATCTCTCTAAATTCAACATTTTTTATCGCTTCGGCACCCAAAAGTGCCATATCATACGCTGTTGAATAATGGTTTTCTGCATCAAGCCCTGACGGTGTAACAAAATTGGTTTCATTCATTCCAATCTCTTTAGCACGACTATTCATAAGCTTTGCAAAATTTTCTACGCTTCCGCCCACTTCAATTGCAGCAACATTTGCAGCATCGTTTCCCGATGACATAAGCATACCGTATACAAGGTTTTTAACCGTTACTGTATCTCCGGGCAACAGACCCATAGATGTACCTTCTACTTTTAACATATCTTCTGTTGGATTAACTATTTTATTTGGAATACCTGCTTCTAACGTTAAAAGAGACGTCATTATTTTTGTTGTACTTGCCATAGGCATTTTTTCATGAGCATTTTTTTCAAATATTACATCTCCGCTTTGTGATTCAATAAGCACAGCAGACCTTGCAGACACGCCTAAAGCATCTGCAT
>CAYMZO010000045.1:0-9454 GCA_964394885.1 uncultured Eubacteriales bacterium
TAATCTATTGCAGTTGCCTTATAAAGCTTTTCAAACGAGCAACCTCTTTTAATTGCCTCATAAACTGCAAAAATACGCTCATCATCAAACTTTAAAATACTATCAGTAAGCTCATTGTCTGACATTTTTTCAAACTTTTCCATTGACGGAGTTTCTATTCCAAGGTCAATAGAACGAATTGCTTTCATAAATGCAAGCTCAAAGCTTGTACCTATACACAAGGCTTCACCTGTTGCCTGCATAGATGTTCCAAGCTTTCTTTGCTCCATATCAAAGCTTTTAAAGGACCATTTCGGTATTTTGACTGCACAATAATCAATGGCAGGCTCGTTGCAGGCAGTTGTACAGCCTGTTGTATTGTTTTTTATTTCAAATAATTTATATCCCAACGCAATTTTTACAGAAACTTCTGCAATTGGATAACCGGTTACCTTTGAAACAAGAGCTGTTGTTCTTCCAACCCTTGGAGACATCTTTAGAATTACATACTCAGTGCCGTCAGGCTTTAATGCAATCTGAATAT
This sequence comes from uncultured Eubacteriales bacterium, assembly GCA_964394885.1. GTDB lineage: Bacteria > Bacillota > Clostridia > Oscillospirales > Acutalibacteraceae > RZYX01. The sequence continues at coordinate 524 of CAYMZO010000045.1, forward strand.
TGCAACTACCCTCAAGTCCTATTTCGTTAGCTATATGAATAGATGCGGAACGCAGTTTTGACATTTCATTTTCGCTGAGAGTTTGAGCGGGAACAACAATCATACTGTCTCCTGCGTGAATTCCAACCGGGTCAATGTTTTCCATACTGCATACGCTAATGCAGTTACCTGCACTGTCTCTTACAACTTCAAACTCAATTTCTTTCCAACCTGCAATATTCTTTTCAATGAAAATCTGTCCGATTTTTGAAACATCAAGTTGCTTTTGGGAAATAGAATTTAATTGCTCTTCATTATCGCAAGTTATTGAACTATATCCACCAAGTGTATATGCAGGACGTACAATAACCGGATAGCCGATTTTTTCAGCAAATTCAACAGCTTCTTCTGAACTGCAAACAACTTTTGAATTTACCAATGGTTCTTCTATTTTGTTTAAAAAGTCTTTAAAAAGCTTTCTATTGCTGATAGTTTCAATTATATTAGGATTAACGCCAAGTAATGTTATTCCGTTATCTTCAAGATATCCGTTATACGAAAGTTCTAAACCTATCTTAAAGCCGACATCTCCTCCAACCGTCGGAAGAATACCATCAACCTTTTCTGTCTCTATTATACGCTTAATAATATCTGTACTAAGTGGTTCAAGATACGTCTTATCTGCAACGCCATAATCCGTTGTTATTGTTGCAGGGTTAGGGTTTACAAGAACAACTTCTATCCCCTCATTTTTAAGTGCTTTACAAGCAAGTACGCCGGAATAATCGTATTCTGAGGATTGTCCGATTACAACTGCACCGGAGCCAATCACCAATATTTTTTTAAACTTCTTCACTCTGATTGCCTCCCATCAAAGCAATAAATTCATCGTATATCCATGAATTATCACAATAACCATCTTCATCTGTCGGTATAAATTGAACAGCAAGACCCTTAAAGGATTTGAATTTTAGGCCCTCTATTGAATTATCATTAACATTAACAAGCCATTCATCAGCAATATTTTTATCTATACTTTCCTTTGCAACGGAATAGCCGTGGTTTTGAGTTGTTACCATTATTTTATCAGTTCCTACAATTCTAACAGGCTGATTTGAGCCACGATGACCTCTCGGCATCTTCTCAACCTTTCCGTTAATAGCAAGAGCTATCATCTGATGACCCAATCCAAGACAAAATAAAGGGATTTTTTTATTTGTAAGGTCTTTTATGTTCTCAATCAGCTCAATATTATCATCTGGGTCAGCAGGACCATCTGAAAGAATAATTCCGTCAGGATTACAGCTAAGTATTTCTGAAACAGATGTAAATGCAGGAACGACCTTAACAGTACAGCCACGTTTTGTAAGAGCTTCAAGCATATTTCTTGAAAATCCATAGTCTATTGCAACAACATTATATTTTTCATTATCAGATTGAAATGTTTCAACCTCTTTTGTTGTTACTGCTTCAACAGCACCGGAAATAGTATATTCCTTTATTTTTGCAAGCAATTCGTCAATATTATCAACAGAATCTGTGATTGCACCGTTGATATAACCTTTATCTCTTATAGTTCTTGTAAGTCTACGAGTATCAATTCCGCTTATTCCAACAATATTTCTGTCTTTCAAGTATTTATCAAGAGTCATTGTATCAATAGGGCTTTCACACCACTCCCGAACAATATATCCGCTTGCCATTATATCTGAAATATTTTCTTGAGTATCAACTCCACGATTACCTACCAACGGATAAGTCTGGGCAACTATCTGGCCGTAATATGTTGGGTCGCTCAGCAGTTCTCCATAAGATGCCATACATGTATTAAAAACAACTTCACCAAAAGTTGTGCCAATCTTTCCAAGAGAAAATCCTTCAAAAGTTGTACCGTCTTCTAAAACCAAAAAGGCTTTGGGACATTTATTAAATGACAAATCTTTCACTCCTTACATAAGAAATAACCATTATATAATTTTATTTTATAAAAGACATTATTTCGTCTCTCATTCTTATCGCTTCATCACGAGCCGCTTTTGCAAATTCTTCGTCCTTATAATTTCTCTTTTTATATGCACACATAATTCCACGGGAAGAATTTATAATTGCACCAAGACCATCCTTATCAAAAGCACCCTTAATGTCTTCTCCACTTCCTCCTTGTGCTCCGTATCCCGGAACAAGGAAAAAGGTATGTGGCAAATCTTTTCTAAGTTCTGAAAGCTGTTGAGGATACGTTGCACCAACCACAGCACCGACACCGGAATATGAATACTTTCCAGTCAATGATTCACCCCAATGTTCACACATTTCGCCCATAATTTTATACACAGGCTTTCCGTCAATTAGCTTGTCCTGCAACTCTCCGGACGACTTATTAGATGTTTTTACAAGAGCAAAAATACCTTTATCATACTCATTGCATACATCTATCAAAGGCAAAATACCATCGCTACCAAGATAAGCATTAACGGTTAAAGCGTCTCCGTTAAAAGGTGAAATCGTATTATTTTCTACTTTTACAGTACCCAAATGGGCATTTGCATAAGCTTGCATTGTTGTTCCTATATCATTTCTTTTTCCGTCGGTAATAACAAACATACCTTTAGAACGTGCATATTCAATTGTTTCACACAGAGCTTTCATTCCCTGCCATCCATACATTTCGTAGTATGCACATTGAGGCTTAACCGCAGGTACAATATCACAAAGTTCATCAATAAGTCCTTTGTTAAATGTTAGTAATGAATCTGCTGCACCTTCAAGAGTTTCTCCGTACTTATTAAATGATTCATTTTTTATATACTCCGGAATATAATCAAGCTTTGGGTCAAGTCCTGCAACAGTAGGATTACCCGTTTTTATTATTCCATCAATAAGTCTGTCAAGAGACATTAATCACCAAATCCTTTATACTGATAAAATTTTATAAAGCTCGGAAATCTTTTAAAATATCCGAGCTTTTGTTTAACCTTTATATACAACCTTACCGGAACAAATGGTATATTTAACCTTTCCTGTAAGTTCGATTCCTTTAAAAGCGGAATTTTTTGACTTGCCATGAAGCTTATTAACATCGACACGCCATTTCTCTTCATCAGAGAAAATAACTATATCTGCCGGTGCTCCTATATTCAACGTTCCACCGTCTATACCAAGTATTTTTGCAGGGGTTGTTGACATAAGCTCGATTAGTTTTGTCAATGTTATATGACCGCCATTGACAAGAACAGTTATTCCTGCAGAAAGTGAGGTTTCAAGACCTATTGAGCCATTCGGAGCATGAACAAAGTTGCTTTTTTCCTCAACAGTATGAGGTGCATGGTCGGTTGCTATTGCATCTATTGTGCCATCAACAATACCTTTTATAACCTCTATTCTATCTTCGTGTTCTCTAAGTGGAGGACTCATTCTATAATCTGCATCTCGAGTTGAAAGCAAACTATCGTCAAGTGAAAAATAATGAGGACATGTTTCAGCTGTTATTTTTATGTTATTCATCTTTGCAGCTCTTATCATTTTGACTGCCATTGCAGTGCTGACATGACAAATATGAACACTTGTATCGGTTGACATAGCCAAAGCAATTTCACGGGCAACTCCTACATTTTCAGCAGCAGCAGGTACACCTTTAACTCCAAGGACAGAAGAAATTTCTCCTTCGTTCATAATTCCGCCATCTGATATTCTAACATCTTCACTATGAGCCAGAATAGGAATTGCAAGAGAGTCAGCTCTTACCATTGCATCAAGCATCAGTTTAGCATTTGAAACAGGATAACCATCGTCTGAGAAAGCTATGGCTCCTGCTTTTTTTAAACCTTCAAAATCAGTTAGATTGTTTCCGTTTAATCCTTTAGTAATTGCTGCAACAGGATAAACATTTACCTTTGCATTTTCAGCTGTATCTTTAATAAAATTAATTATTTCAGAAGAATCAACGGCGGGATTTGTATTTGGCATGGCAGCCAAAGAGGTTATACCACCTGCAGCCGCCGCTTCACAGCCACTGATGATATCTTCTTTTTCCGTAAAGCCGGGTTCTCTTAAATGAACATGCATATCAACAAGACCGGGAGCAACAATCATACCTTCTGCATTGATAACATTATCTACGTTGTAGTTTAGCTTATCGCTTATTTCAGCTATTCTACCATCTTCGATTAAAATATCACCAACGCCATCGGCACCACTGCTGGGATCGATTATTCTTCCTGATTTTATAATCATTTTAGACATTTTCATTCCTCCACTATAAGGTTTTAGCCGAAGTTAAAACTAAAATGGGTATTGCCAAATATTCCATTACTGTTAGCTGTTACGCCACCGCTAATACTTGCACCCGAATTTGTGGTTTGACTTGTAGAACTTTCACCCTGGCTTGGTTGATTAGATGATCCATTGCAGCTTGAGCAGGTGCCGGGCAAGGAATCAATCTTATACCAACCGGTTGCCGTCGATTGACAATTAGAACCTGCCAAAAGACCGGTTTTAGTACAATAAGTTTTTTGAACACTCTGTCCACTCAATTTAAAATCTTTTTCAGTTAATCCGTTATGAACAGAATTCATAACCGCAGCAAATACTTTGCCTGCTGGATTTCCTGATGCGTTAGTTATTTTAGTAGGATAGTCATATCCATACCATACAGCCGCAACATAATATGGTGTTCCACCGGCAATCCACTTATCCTTATTGTCGGTTGTGGTGCCTGTTTTAGCAAAGGTTGGCATATTCTTTACTCCATATCCTCTACCAGTACCACCTGTTATTACGGTCTGCAATATTTTATTCATAACATCGGCAGTGCCAGCCTGAATAACTCGCTTTCCGGAAGGTTTATTTTCAAAATAAACTACACTACCATCATTATTTGTAACCTTTGTATAGCAATACGGTTTATAGTAACTTCCGCCATTTCCAAAAGTTGCATAGGCAGCAGCCATATCTAATGCTGTAACACCATTTGTCATTCCGCCAACTGCCATTGCCGAATAGTTTACATCGTTTTTCTTTCCCTCAAGACTAAGTGTTGAAATATGGAAACTGTCCGTTAATGCCTCTACGCACTTTTCAGGTGTAAGCATTTGAACAACCCTTGCTGCAACTGTGTTCAATGACTGTTCAATAGCGTACTGTATAGTTACGTATTTATCTGCTGAACCTATACTTCCGCTATAATTTTCAGGCCAACGCTCTCCGTTAACGATAATTGCATAATCTTGAATTTTTTTTGACCAATAGATTGAATTATTTTCAATTGCCGGAGCATAAGCACTAAGTGGTTTTATTGATGAACCCGGCTGGCGTGGTGAATCTGCCGCTCTATTAAGATTACGGTTTCCGGTTTTGGGACCTGCTCCACCGACTATGCCGACAACCCTTCCGTTATAGTCCATAATGACCATTGCGGATTGAACTTTTTCATTTCTATTATCCGAGCTAATTTCAACTTTGTTTGGTTCATTTGGAAAGGCAGTTCTATTTACATAAACTTCTTCCATCTTGCTCTGTACATCGGGGTCAACAGAAGTGTAAATTTTCAGTCCACCGTAATAGACCATTCTCCACGCTTCTTTTTCATCATATCCATATTCCTCAACGAAATCATCTATTAAGGTATCTATTACATAATCAACGTAATAGCTCTGTATACTTTTATTTGTGTTTGACTCCTGCTGAACCTCGCTATCAGACGGAACATAGTCCGCACTGTTAGTGAAAACTAATTTATAACTTACTGCATCTTTATACTCTTTTTCAGAAATTTTGCCCTGATCATACATCATTTTAAGGCAAACCTCTTGGCGTTCTTTATTGTTTTTAGGATTAAGTAGTGGATTATAACGAGTTGGTGCTTTAGTAATACTTGCAAGAACAGCACACTCTGCAAGATTAAGCTCGCTAACATCTTTACCAAAATATGTTTTAGATGCAGTCTGAACTCCATAGCATCCGGAACCAAGAGGAATTGTATTAAGATAAGCCTCTAATATCTCCTCTTTAGAATAATTTTTTTCAAGATTTAATGCATAAAGTATTTCATTGAATTTTCTTGAAAGTGTAACTTGGTGTTCGCCGGTAAGATTCTTAATAAGTTGCTGAGTAATGGTTGAACCACCTTGAGTAAATGTATATTTTACAACTCCACAGGTTCTAATCCAGTCAACTCCGCTATGTTTTTCAAAACGTTTATCCTCCAGAGCAACAAATGCATTCTGAAGGTTTTTAGGTATATTATCAATTTTTACCCAGATTCTATTTTCCTCACCATGAAGGCGCTCAATCTCTACGACTTTATTGTCTGCTTTAGTAGCATACAGTATACTTGTTTGATTTTGATTATTCTTATAGCTATCAAGATCTACCGCAATTTCTCCGTTTGTAAATGAAATGGTATAAATCATTATAGAAACGCCGACTATTGTGCCTGTTAAAAGCAAAATAATCAACAGCGATACAAGTATTGATGATGCAGACTCAAACTTCTTCTTTGAGCCTTTTTTGCCCTTAGTCTTAGGCTTAGAAGATTTTTTGTTTGGGGACTGTTTAGCCATATATTGCATTTCCTCCTTTTAGTATTTTTATATTATAGCATACTTTTCAAAAAAAGTTTAGTAAAAAATCAAAATATTTGTCTATTAATAAATTGAATAAAACAACAGATTTATGACCAATATAAGTATATATTTTATAATGGATGTGAATTACAATGAAGAGAAAAAGTATATTAATTACTTTAATAATCTGTGCATCAATTGTATGCTTGTTCTTTGTTGTATTTTTAATTAATTCATATTCAAATGATAACAAAAATAGTAATTTGTCCACAACTTCAGTAGAAGCAAACAATAACAAGCACTCACCTGGTTATTATCTTGGAGAATATGATGGAAAATTAGCCGCTTTTACTACCGAATCAGATGAGCCTCTTCAAGTATTTGACGTATATCTTTCTTCATTGCCCGAGGACGATATTGAAAAAATCAGAGAAGGAGTATACGCAAAGGACGAGCAAGATTTACAAAGATTAATAGAAGACTTTACAAGCTAAAAGAAGTTATCTAAAAAAGATAACTTCTTTTTCCTAATTAACAGTAAAAAACCACCAGTCGAAACCGGTGGTTTTATTTATTATTCAGCTGTTTGGCATATCTTTATCATTTCTTCAACTGATGTAGTTCCTTGCTGTACAAGTTCAAGTGTACTCGTTCTAAGGGTTTTCATACCTTGTTTATTAATTGCGTAATCATAAATATCATCCATTGGAACACATTCAGTAATCATTCTCTTCATATGCTTATCAATAAGAACCATTTCGTGCACTGATATTCTGCCTTTATATCCGGTATTGTTGCACATATGGCAACCCTTTCCCTTAAAGACCTTCTGAACATCGGGTCCAACAACTTCACGTTCGGAAGCATCCGGTTCATATTCATAGGCACAGTTTGGACATATCTTTCTAACAAGACGCTGTGCAACAATTCCAACTACTGAGTTTGCAACAAGATACGGTGCAACACCCATATCCTCTATTCTTACTATTGATGAAAGTGCATCGTTGGTATGCAATGTTGAACAAACCAAGTGTCCTGTTATAGCAGCTCTGACTGAGATTTCCGCAGTCTCACCATCACGAGTTTCTCCGACCATTATAATGTCAGGGTCCTGTCTCAAAAGAGAACGAAGTCCTGCCTCAAAGGTTAATCCTGCAAGAACGTTAACTTGCGTTTGGTTAATTCTCGGCAAGCTTCTTTCAACAGGGTCTTCAATCGTTGATATATTAACAGGTTTCTGAGATAGTCTTTCAAGTATCATATAAAGTGTTGTTGTTTTACCTGAACCGGTTGGTCCTGTAATATAAATGATTCCATTTGGATTGCTAAGCATTTTTAGCATTTTACCATAGTTTTCATCATTCATACCAAAAGTTCCGCTATTGTCAACTTTGGTGTTAGTGGATAGATAACGTAAAACAGCCTTTTCACCGTATATTGTAGGCAAGATAGATACACGGACGTTAATGTCGTATCCATCAATGAAATTTCTAAAATGTCCGTCCTGTGGGATACGTCTTTCGGCAATATCAAGACCCGACATAATTTTTATTCTGGCAACTAATTGCTTGTGTATCGTATTTGAAAGTGTAAGATAATCAGTCAGCATACCATCTGTACGCATACGAACCGATGTTTTTTCTTCAAATGGTTCAATATGAATATCACTGGTATGTGTACTATATCCGTGGACAAGAAGGCTATTAAGGAATTTAACGATTGGTACATCGTCTCCGCTTTCAAGCTCTTCGAGTTCCTTAACTGAAGGAGCTTCGGGAATGTTTGCGGATATATTTGCCTTTTCAGCAGCCACCTTAGCACCAACCTCTGAATAATAAAGGTCAATAGCCTTGGTAATTTGCTCACTCTCTGCCAAATAAACTTCAAGGGTCATACCTGTAACCTGTCTAACGTCTTCAACAGCATAGAAGTTTAAAGGGTCGCTCATTGCAACAGTAAGCTTACCGGACTGTTCCGCAATAGCTATCATATTATATTTAGTGGCAAGTTGCTTTGGTATTTTTGCAACAGCTTTAACATCAATCTTAAAGGTATCAAGACGAATGATTTGAAGTCCCATTCTTTTGCCTAACGCATCAAGAACCTCTTTTTCAGATATATATCCAAGCTCTACCAAAATCTGACCTAATTTCTTAGACCTATCCTGTTTTTGAATTACAAGAGCCTGCTTTATTTGCTCATCTGTGATATAACCATATTCCTTAAGCATTTCGCCTATTGGCATATTCCTCATTAATATGTCCCCCGTTATAACGACAAAAATATATCAAATTTGATATTTTCTATTTGTTAATAGTTTACACCATTATTTTATCACGGTCAATACAATTAAATAACAGAAACACCGTAAACTTGTATTGTTAATATTTTG
>CAYMZO010000046.1:0-9441 GCA_964394885.1 uncultured Eubacteriales bacterium
GATGAGACCTATAAAACTCGGTGGCGACCAAATGATATTTGGTGAAGGTTGCCTTGAGTTCTTAAAAACAATGCAGGGTAAAAAAGCATATATTGTAAGTGCCAATTCTATGGAAAAAAGCGGTGTGCTTGATAAAAGTATTCAGTATTTAAAAGATGCGGGCATTGAAAGCAAAGTTATTTTGGGAATTGAACCGGACCCTAAATTTTCAACTGTTTTAAAGGGTGCAAAATTAATGCAGGAGTATGAGCCTGACCTTATTGTAGCGATTGGCGGAGGTTCTGCAATGGACGCTGCAAAGGCAATGTGGGTTTATTATGAAGCTCCCGAACTTACAAAACTTCAAGACATTGTTCCTCCTAATAAAATTCCTAAACTTAGAAATAAGGCAAGACTTGTTTGCATTCCGTCAACATCAGGCACAGCAAGTGAAGTTAGCCGTTCTATTGTAATTACAGATGATGAAACACATATCAAATATGGTATCGGAGATATGGAAATGATGCCTGATATTGCAATATGCGACCCTTGGGTAACATCTTCAATGCCTCCTAAAGTAACAGCTGATACAGGTATGGATGCTTTGACTCACAGTCTTGAAGCACTTGTTTCACAAAGAGCACATTTTTTAAGCGATGTTTTAGCAAAGCAGTCAATAAAGGATATAATTAAATATTTACCTCTTGCATATAAAGAAGGGGATAATCTTGAATACAGAGAAAAAATGCTAAATGCTTCAACAATTTCAGGAATGGCATTTACAAATGTTTCACTGGGAATTGTACATTCAATGGCACATACATTAGGAAGCATTTTTTCTCTTCCACACGGACTTTCAAATGCTATTATGCTTCCGTATGTTATGAAGTTTAATATGCAAAATGAAGATGCCAAAAAAGCATATAATTCTTTGGCAAATGAAATAGGCTATGAGTCTTTGCTCGATGCAGTTATAGAGCTTCAAAAAGAACTGTGTATACCTGCAAAATTATCTGAGGTTATTTCAGATAAAGATGAATTTATGTCAAAGCTTGATGCTATGGCAGAAATGGCATTAAAAGACGGTTGTACAAAGACTAACCCGGTAATTCCTACAATAGAGCAAATAAAAGAATTGTATGTGGAGGCATTTTAAAAATGAAGTTAATATGTTACTTGTCAAACGGATATCCGTCTATTGATGCAAGTATTCAGATAGCGAAAGAATATGTGGATGCAGGTTGTGATGTTATTGAGGTCGATTTTCCGTCAAGAGACCCTTATCTTGAAGGAGAACTTATTGCCGGAAGAATGGCTAAAGCTTTAGAGCTTAACGACAACTACGATGATTATATGACAGGCATATTGAAGATTAAAAACGATAACCCAAATACAAGATTTATTGTTTTGGCATATGAAAACACCGTTGTTGAGATTGGTGTAGATAAATACGCTAACTTTATAAATGACAACGGGTTTGATGATATAATCTATGTTGGAAATGAACATCCGGAAGTGAAAAAAGAACTTATTGAAAGAGGAATTAAAGTTTCTTGCTATGTTCAGTTCCATCAGCCTGAAGAAGAAGTAAAAGCTGCAGTTGAGGCAAATGGCTTTGTTTATGTACAAGCTAAGCCAACAACAGGAAATATAAATCCCGATTATCCGACTCTTAAGGATTGCATAGACCATCTGCGTTCTCTTGGTATAGAAAGAGAAATGTATGCCGGTGTTGGAATTTATACACCTGAAGATGTGCAAATGGCAAAGGAAGCTGGAGCTGACGCTGTTTTTGTAGGAAGTACAATACTTAAACTACAAGACAATATTCCGGAATTGAAAAAGACAATAAAGGAAATGAAAGACTCAGCAAAATAAATTATAAACATATATAACGGCAAAAACGGCAGTTGATTTTCAGCTGCCGTTTTTTGTTGTTACAAACAATTTTTATAAACAGGTTCAAATTTTTAACACTTATGAATATTAATTAGAAAAAGGAGGAATACAATATGAATTGTTGTTTCAGTGATTTGCGAAATAAAGAAGTCATAAATAAGCTTGACGGTTGCAGGCTTGGCTGTGTGTGTGATATTGAGCTTGATACGGTTACAGGTCAAATGGAAGCTTTAATTATCTTTGGAAGAAGTAAGCTATTTGGTGCGGCTTCTGAGGATATAAGGGTTATGTGGCACGAAATTGAGGTTATAGGAGATGATACTATTCTTGTGTCATATTCACCTCCACAGATTTATAACAGAAATAAAAAGAAAGGTGGAGTAGAGGCTTTCTTTAAATAAAAATAAAACGTGTTGACATTTTGCTGTAAATATTGTATCATAGTCCAGTGCTTTATCGCAAGAAAGCTTTAAAGCATAAAAGCTTTAACTCAATAAAGTTATATGGAGATGAATTAATGGCAAAAATGTCAATATGGATTACTATTGCTGTTTACATAATAATTATGATAGTTATCGGCATAGTTTCCGGAAAAAAATCTAAAAGTGTTTCAGATATAACCGTAGGTGGTAGAAATGCAGGAGCATGGATTTCTGCAATGTCCTATGGTGCTGCCTATTTTTCTGCGGTTATGTTTGTTGGATATGCCGGAGTAACGGGGCTTAAATTTGGCTTATGGGGAATATTGGCAGGTATTGGTAATGCCGTGTTTGGCTCTTGGCTTGCGTGGAAGCTTCTTGCAAGAAAAACAAGAGATGTTTCCGCAAGGCTTAATATAAAAACTATGCCACAATTTTTTGAAATAAGATATAACAGTCCTGGAATAAAGATATTTTCATCAATAGTAATTTTTATATTCCTTATTCCTTATTCTGCATCGGTATATAAGGGACTTGCAAGTGTTGCTGATGTTCTTCTCGGAATAAATGATACAATTTGTTTGATAATCATAGCTACACTTTCTATTTTATTGCTGGTACTTGGAGGATATCTTGTTCAGGCTCGAGCAGATTTTGTACAAGGAATTGTAATGATGATTGGAGTTATAATGCTAATTATTGTTATGGTACGCAGTGATGCAGTTGGAGGATTTTCCGGAATTGCAGAGTATGCAAAAACTTCAGCCGGTTTGCCAAAGCTTAGTGGAATGCAGTGGGTATCTTTATGGGCAACTGTTTTAATGACAAGTTTTGGAACTTGGGGTCTTCCTCAGATGGTTCAGAAATATTTTGGCATTAAAGATGATGCTCAAGCGAAAAGAGGAATTGTAATTTCAACTATATTTGGATTTATAGTTGCCGGTGGTGGATATTTTATTGGCTCTCTCTGCCACAGATTCTTTACTGTTGGTGTTGATATGCCGGAGCAGGACTACATAATTCCAATGATGCTTAAAGTTGCAAAAGTACCGGATATTCTTCTTGGAATAGTAATAGTTCTTCTTATCGCTGCATCGGTCTCAACCTTATGTTCAATAACACTTACAGCTTGTTCGACTTTTACAATAGATTTGTTAAAGGTTGCATATAAAGATAAGTTGACCGATAAAAAGACTTCTGCAATAATAAAAGTGTTATGTGTAATATTTGTACTTATGTCATATATAGTTGCAACAACCGATACCCCGATACTTGATATGATGAGCTATTCTTGGGGTATTATTTCAGGCTCGTTCCTTGCACCATACTTTTTGGCACTGTATGTAAAATGGATTAATCGTGCTGGTGCTTGGAGTGGAATAATGGGCGGATTTTTACTGGCGATTATTCCTGCTTTTAGTAAAGTTTTAATTCTTTGTGGATGCAATACAAACGAAGTGTTAAATACCTTGGCTTCAAACGGTCCTGTTTTTGCTTGTGCTGCAATGATTTTCTCCATTTTGTTATGTCTTGCAGTAAGTGCAATAACCAATAAGTACAAAGAGGAAAATAAAGACGATTTTTTCTATACTGGCATTGTTAAAAGCGAGTAAATATGATAAAATATATTACAAAATCACAGCAGTATTGTATTCTGCTGTGATTTATGGTCGTTAAAGGAGAAGGACTATGTTTTTTCAAAAAGAAATTGAAACTATGAGTCGAAAAGAAATGGACGCTTTACAGCTTGAAAGGTTGAAGTGGACGGTTGATTATTGCTATAAAAATGTTCCGTTTTACACAAAGCGTCTTGACGAAGCTGGCGTTACAGCAGAAAAAATCAAGTCGTTAGATGATATTAAATACATACCGCCAACAACAAAAGCTGATTTAAGAGATAACTATCCGTTCGGTTTATTTGCTCAGCCAATGAAAAATATGATAAGAATTCACGCTTCTTCCGGAACAACAGGTAAGCCTACTGTTGTTGGATACACAAAGCATGATATAGATATGTGGTCTGACTGTGTTGCAAGAGTAGCAGCTGCTGCCGGAGCAACAGATGAAGATATTGTTCAAATTTCATTTGGTTATGGAATGTTTACAGGAGCATTGGGTCTTCATTACGGACTTGAAAAGCTTGGCGCAACTGTTATACCAAATTCAAGTGGTAATACAGAAAAAGCTCTTATGTATATGCGTGATTTTAACACAACGGCACTTGTTGCAACACCATCTTATGCATTATATATGTGTGAAACAGCTAAAAGCTTAGAGTTTCCAATGAGCGATTATAAGCTTAGACTTGGACTTCTTGGCTCTGAGGGTTGTACTCCTGAAATGCGCTCTCTAATCGAAGAGGGTTGGGGGCTTTTTGCAACTGATAACTATGGAATGAGTGAACTTGTTGGCCCTGGAGTTTCAGGCGAATGTCAGGAACGTAATGGACTTCATTTCTGCGAGGACTATTTCTTGCCTGAGATAATAAATCCTGAGACACTTGAAAGATTGCCTGCCGGTGAAACAGGAGAGTTGCTTGTTACAACATTAACAAAAGAAGGTATACCTCTTTTACGTTATAGAACAAGAGATATTACAAGGCTTAATTATGAACCTTGTAAATGCGGAAGAACGGGTGTCAGAATGGACAAGGTTAAGGGTCGTTCTGATGATATGCTTAAAATTAGAGGCGTAAATGTATTTCCATCACAGATTGAGAGCGTATTGGTCGCTATGGATGGTGTTGGACCGCATTATCAGCTTGTAGTACGCAGAGAGGGATTTGCTGACACTTTAGAAGTTAAGGTTGAGCTTACAGATACAACGGTTCTTGACAGCTATTCAGATATTGAAAAATTACAGAAAAAGATTAAAGATAGATTGCAAATTGTTCTTGGAATACAATGCAAGGTAAGTATTGTTGAACAGAATAGCATTGAAAGATTTGTTGGAAAGGCAAAAAGAGTTCTTGATTTAAGAAATGAGGATAAGAAATGAGAAAACTTTTATTAGGAAACGAGGCAGTTGCAAGGGGACTTTTTGAAGCTGGATGTGCAGTGGCATCAAGTTATCCGGGCACACCAAGTACAGAAATAACTGAAAATATTGCCAAATATGATGAAATATATTCTGAATGGGCACCAAATGAAAAGGTCGCAATGGAGGTGGCTTGTGGTGCTGCAATAGCAGGAGCAAGGTCGTTTTGTGCAATGAAGCACGTTGGACTTAATGTTGCTGCAGACCCACTTTACACAGCTTCTTATATGGGAGTTAATGCAGGAATGGTTGTTGCTGTTGCCGATGACCCTGGAATGCATTCATCACAAAATGAGCAGGATTCAAGACACCACGCTATGGCTTCTAAAACAATGATGCTTGAGCCGTCAGACTCACAAGAATGTCTTGATTATGCCAAACTTGCTTATGAACTTTCAGAAAAATTTGATACACCTGTTATTTTAAGACTTACAACAAGAGTTGCACATTCAAGAAGTCTTGCAAATACTTCAGATAGAGCATCAAAGGACTTAAAGCCTTATGAGAAAAACGTTGCAAAGAATGTAATGATGCCTGCTATGGCAAAAGTTCGTCATGAGGTAGTTGAAAAAAGAATTGTTGAGCAGACTAAATGGGCAGAGACGGCAGAAATTAACAAAGTAGAAATGAATAGTACTAAGATCGGTGTTATTACTTCCGGTATCTGCTATCAATATGCAAAAGAGGCACTTGGAGAAAATGCTTCCTATTTAAAACTCGGTTGCGTTTATCCACTTCCTGTTGAGTTAATAAAAGACTTTGCATCAAAGTGTGAAACAGTATATGTTCTTGAAGAATTAGATGATTTTATAGAAACACACTGCAAAAAAATAGGCGTTAATGTAATCGGCAAGGATAAGTTTACATTGCTTGGCGAGTATTCTCAGACAATGATAAGAGATAGAATTCTTGGAGAAAAGATTGAAAGTAAAATCTTGCAAAAGGATATTCCGGGAAGACCTCCGGTACTTTGTGCAGGTTGTCCTCATAGAGGTGTTTTCTATTCTTTGAAAACACTTGGGGTTGCAGTTAGTGGTGATATCGGCTGTTATACTCTTGGTGCTCTTGCACCGCTTGGAATGATTGATACTTGTATCTGTATGGGTGCATCTATTTCTTCTTTACACGGAAGAAATAAGGCTAACAAAGATTTTGAAAATAAGTCTGTTGCAGTTATTGGAGATTCTACCTTTCTTCATTCAGGCATTACAAGTCTTATGGATATTGCATATAACCGCAGTAACTCAACTGTAATTATCCTTGACAACAGCATTACAGGAATGACAGGTCATCAGCAAAATCCGGCAACCGGATTTACAATAAAAGGCGATCCGACAGCTGCTGTAAATCTTGAAAATCTTGTAAAGGCAATCGGAATTAACAGGGTAAAGGTTGTTGACCCATATAATTTAGAAGAAACAAAGCAGGCAATAAAAGAAGAATTAGAGGTTGAAGAACCTTCAGTTATAATAACCCGTAGACCGTGTGCATTGTTAAAATATGTTAAGCATAACCCACCGTTGTCTGTAAACAAAGATAAATGTGTAGGATGCAAGATGTGTATGAAAATAGGTTGCCCTGCAATTAGTATAAAAGACGGTAAGGCATCAATAGACTTTACTCAGTGTGTTGGATGTAATGTATGTACACAAATGTGTAAATTTTCAGCAATAGAAAGCAAGGAGGCGTAACTTATGTCAGCAAAAAGTGTTATGATAGTTGGAGTAGGCGGACAAGGAACGTTGCTTGCAAGCAGATTACTCGGACAGGCATTGATTAGTAACGGTTTTGATGTTAAGGTATCAGAGGTTCACGGAATGAGCCAAAGAGGAGGTTCTGTTGTAACTTACGTTAAATATGGAGATACCGTTTATTCTCCGATTGTATGTGAAGGAGAAGCAGACTATATTCTTGCATTTGAACAGCTTGAAGCCGGCAGATGGCTTAAGTATCTTAAAAAAGATGGTAAGATGATTATAAACTCTCAGCAGATTGACCCTATGCCTGTTGTTATCGGTTCTGCTGAATATCCACAGGGGATAATTGAAGAAATTAATCAAAAAGATGTTTTCAATATTTCGCTTGATGCTTTGTCTTTAGCTGTTGAAGCAGGCTCTTCAAAGGCTGTTAATGTTATTCTAATTGGTGTTTTGGCAAGCATTATGGAGCTTGATAAGAATATTTGGATTGATGCAATTAAATCAACTGTTCCTGAAAAATTTCTTGAAATGAATCTTAGAGCATTTGAAATGGGATATAATTATAAATCTAAATAATTTAAGGATGATTAAAATGGCAGAATTTTTTAACAAGGATATTGAAACTGCTTCAAGTGAATATATTAAAGCGGTTCAATCTGCAAGATTGATAAAAATGGTACATAACGCTTATGATAACGTTGAGTTTTATAAGCGTAAATTTGATGAAATAGGACTTTTACCTAATGATATTAAGTCGATTGATGATATTTCTAAGTTGCCATTTACAATTAAACAAGATTTAAGAGATAATTACCCATTTGGACTTTTTGCAGTTCCTAAGGAAAATTTAGTTAGAGTACACGCATCTTCAGGAACAACAGGAAAGCAAACAGTTGTTGGCTATACTCAGCACGATATTGATATCTGGTCAGATTGTGCAGCAAGAGCAATAACCGCTGCCTCCGGAACAACTTCTGATTATATTCAGGTTTCTTATGGATACGGATTATTTACAGGCGGACTTGGTCTTCATTACGGTGTTGAAAAGGTTGGAGCTACCGCTGTCCCTGCATCTTCCGGTAATACAAAAAGGCAAATTCAACTGTTGCAGGATTTTGGAATTAATATACTTGCTTGTACTCCGTCCTATGCATTGTTTATCGGTGAAGCACTTCAGGAAATGGGGATTGATCCAAAAACATTGCCTCTTCGTGCAGGAATATTTGGTGCAGAGGCTTGGAGTGAAAATATGCGTAAGGAGATTGAAAAAAATCTTAACATTAAGGCTTACGATATTTATGGACTTTCTGAAATTGCAGGGCCAGGTGTTGCATTTGAATGTTGTGAGCAATCGGGAATGCATATTTGTGAAGATTATTTTTATCCTGAAATTATTGACCCGGAAACACTTCAACCACTTCCGGAAGGAAGCTATGGTGAGTTGGTATTTACTTGTATCGGAAAAGAAGCTCTGCCACTAATACGTTATAGAACAAGAGATATTGCAAAGCTTACCCGTGAAAAATGCAGTTGTGGAAGAACATTGATTAAAATGAGTAAACCACACGGACGTTCTGACGATATGCTTATAATCAGGGGCGTAAATGTATTCCCTGCACAGGTTGAGCACGTAATACTTGAACTTGGTATGCAACCTAATTATCAAATAATCGTTGAGCGTAAGAATAATTTGGACATAATGACAGTATGTATTGAAATGTCAAATGATATGTTTTCTGACTCTGTTCGTAAGATTGAGGACATCGAAAGAAAAGTTGAATCAGCGATGCAGTCAACACTTAGTGTTTCTGCAAAAATACATCTCGTTGAGCCACATTCATTGCCACGTTCAGAAGGCAAGGCAGTAAGAGTAATCGATAAACGTGATATATAAAGGGAGGATTATTTATGGCAATCAAACAAATCTCAATATTTGTTGAGAATAAACCGGGAAGACTTGCGGAAATAACTTCAATTCTTGCTGAAAACTCCATAGATATTAGAGCACTTTCAATTGCAGATACAACAGACTATGGAATTTTAAGACTAATTGTAAGTGATCCTGAAAAAGCAGAAAAGATTTTTAAAGATGCAAAGTTAACCGTATCAATAACAAATGTACTCGGTATTGGAATTCCAGATGTCCCGGGAGGATTTTCAATGGCAATAAAGGCACTTGCTGATTCCGGAATTAGTGTAGAATATGCCTATGCGTTTATTACTCCTAATGCCGGTAAGGCCTATGTTATTCTTAGGGTTGAAGATAATGACGCAGCAACAAAGGTATTAAACAGTGTAAATATACAGGTTATTGAACAGAACGAGATATTTAGTTAATCTTTGAGCGAAACGGTTATAAAAGCTGTTTCGCTCTATTTTAATATTTGTTGATATCAAAATATAACTAT
>CAYMZO010000047.1:0-5699 GCA_964394885.1 uncultured Eubacteriales bacterium
GTGGATATGATGTCGGAGACAGATTGCTCATTTACATCTCTGAAAGCATAAAAAAATCCCTTGGAAATGAGGGAATATATGCAAGGGTAAATGCAGATAACTTTGTAGTTTTAAGAGAATACGAAAATCGAGAAGATTTTATTGAGAAAATATATAATGTACTTGATAAAATATCTGATTTCGGTGAATTTAAGAAAGAAAACTACAAGCCTGAGGTATATGTTGGTGCATACTGTAACGAGAATTTTGAGCATGATGTTACATTAAGCGAAATGATTGATAGAGCAAATATGGCTCAGAAATCAATAAAAGGCAGTAATGAATTTCATCTGGCTTTCTACAATGAGGAAATTAGAGAAAGAATTATTGCTGAAAAGGAAATTGAAAGAAAGATGGAAAATGCACTTTCAACAGGAGAATTTGTAGTTTTCTATCAACCAAAATACGACGTAAGAAGCGGAGAAATAGTTGGTGCAGAGGCACTGGTTAGATGGAATAGTCCTGAAAGGGGTCTGTTGCTTCCCGGTAAATTTATTCCTCTTTTCGAGCAAAATGGATTTATAGTTGACCTTGACCAATATGTATTTGAAAGCGTTTGTAAATCAGTTCGTGAATGGCTTGATAATGGAAAAAAGGTTGTTTCTATTTCAATTAATGTTTCAAGAGTACAATTTTATAGGCTTGATTTTGTAAAGAGATATACAAAAATTAAAAATAGATATGCTATTCCGGACGGATTGCTTGAGCTTGAATTTACCGAGAGTATTGTCCTTGAAAACATTGAGTTGCTTCAAAAAATAGTAAACAATCTCAAAGCAAATGGATTTGTTTGTTCAATTGATGACTTTGGCTCCGGATATTCTTCATTAAATATTCTTAAAAATCTTCCAATGGATGTTCTTAAACTTGATAGATTGTTCTTTAAGAGTAGCGAAAATACAGAGAGAGACAAGGCTCTTATTGCGAGCGTCGTTACTATGGCAAGAGCATTAAAAATGAAAACTGTTTCAGAGGGAATAGAAACGTGGAATCAGGTTAACTTCCTTAAGGAAATAGGCTGTGATATAATCCAAGGATATGTATACTCCGAGCCAATTTCAAAGAGCAGATTTGAGCATTTAGTTGAAGGCAAAAAGCGTAAACTTCCGGAGGCTGTACCTGAGAAAAAGAAAATCAATGTCAGTGATGTGGAAAAAAAGAGCAATGATGGAATGGCTAAATATTTGGCTCTGTTAAATTATGAAGACGGTGCAGTTATAGAAACCGATTATGAAAACGATACATATAATTTTATAAAGACAGGGTCTTTGAGTTACATTTTAACAGCTAATGAGGGTAAGAATATAACGAATAAAATGTCTGGTATAATAGAAACATTTATTCATCCCGATGATAGAAGCAGTATGAGAGAACGTGTTCTTCCTATGGGCGTATTGGCATCATTCTATCAGGGCGAAGATAAGATAATAACAGACTTTAGAATGCTTTCAGAAAGTATGCAGGATTATACGTGGTGCAGAATTACCATATTGCGTGTCAAGACTGAGGATTTAACAGAATTTAAATCAATAGCGTTAGTTGAAAATATAGAAGAACTAAATACGGATATGAACACCTCTTCAATATGTATCAACAAGTCCATAGAGAGTGCTGTGCTGTCCTCGTACAATATGATTTATGAAGTTGATTTTAATTCCGATACGTTTAGATTGGTATATTACAGCAAGGAGATATTCGGAGACAGACCGGAAAACGGAGAGTACTCTTGGCTTAGAGAGCAATTTTGCCAAAAGAATGTCCATCCGGATGACTTTGTAGCATTACAAAACTTTATTAGTGCCCAAAATATAAGGCAAGAGTTCCAATCGGATAAGGATAGGCTGATGATTCAGGCAAGAATGTATATTAATGATAAAGTTGGATTTTTGCCTGTATCCATTACAGTAATAAAGCAAAGCAGCGACTGTGATACAAAAGTAATATTCTTACTTCAAATTATAGATGAACTTTATGAAAACACTGAAAGGGCAGAAAAATTAACCGAATATGTAAATAATGCAATCTGTGATTATTATGATTTAGTGTATTTGGTTGATTTGAAAAGTGATGAAGCGACAGTTGTTCAGGCTCACCATTCATTCTCTAATATTACATACAATACTAAATATTCGGTTATTATAAGTGAATTAATTAACGAAATGATCAGAAAAGAAGACGTTGAAAGAATTTCTGAATTCTTTAATCCGGATAGAATAGTTACAGCAATTAAACTGGGTAAAAACGGGGATTTGTGTGAATTTGAATGTAAAAATATTGTAAGTGGACATACTTCTTCACAAATTGTAATGGCTTCATATATTAAAATACCATCTGAAAATGATTCTAAATTGCTCTTCCTTGTAAAAGATATTTATAAGAATAAAGACGAGCCTAAGAAAAATAGTAATATCCAGGATTCGTTAAATAAAGTCTATAAAAAAGAAACAACAGAGATAATGATTAATGAGTCTTTAGATAGCGTTGAGCCTGGGGAAACAAGGGCATTTATATTGCTTGACATAAGTAATATTGAGAGTCTTACAGAGGGTGAAAACTGGAGTCTTGAGACTAAAGCAACAATTCTTGATGAGTTCTCACAAAGACTAAGTGAAACGCTTTCCGGTACAGAAATAATGTGCAGGTCAGGGGGATATGAGTTTATTATCTTGTCTGATAAGGTAAACAATGGAGTGGAGCTTTCAGAACGTCTTAATGGTATTTGTAATCTTCTAAAAGAACCGTTGGCACTTGATTTCAAAGAGTATAAGATAACCGGAAATATGGGTGTTTCAATATACGGAGTAGATGGTACAAACTTTGAAAAGCTCTATTTAAATGCCGATATATCTCTTGCGGACGCAAGGACTAATTCGCCCGATAGCTTTTCTATATACAATGGAGATAATTAAATATAAATAAGAAATTTTAAAAGAAGAAATCCGGGTGCTTGTAACTCTGGATTTCTTCTTTTGGTTTCGGAAACCACCAGTTTTACTTGTGGAGGTATTTCGTCTGCGTTAGCTTTAAGCATTGAGCGTATCGAGCTAATAGTAATAAACATAAAGATAATTAAAACTAATGTTTATTATTTGCCAGTTGACGGACGGTGGCAAGTGATGCATAAGAAAAAATTTTCAGTACCTATATTTAAGAGGCAGCCGATAATATTCTCTTTTAGGGCTTGTGCAAGCCACCAGTTCAACTGGTGGCTTTGATTGCCTCTAAGACAACTCATACCATATAAAACTATGTAAATATATAAAAAGCCACCGCTTTTTAATAAACGGTGGCTTTTGTGTGTTAATAATAGTTTTTCTTAGTTGATTTCGTGCTAAACAATGACCCGTTCAATTAACTTTTATTATAAGTTAATCCAGCCACCGTAATTTGCAATTATTGGAGCAAATACAAGTGAAATAATTGTCATAAGCTTGATGAGAATATTTATTGAAGGTCCTGAAGTGTCTTTGAAAGGATCTCCAACGGTGTCTCCGACAACGGCTGCCTTGTGTGCTTCAGAGCCTTTTCCACCGTATTCTCCACCTTCTATGAACTTCTTTGCATTGTCCCATGCACCGCCTGCATTTGCCATAAATATAGCCATAAGAACTCCGGTTACAAGAGCACCGGCAAGAAGACCGCCTAAGGCTTCAGCTCCAAGAACAAAACCGGTTGCAATAGGAGCTATAACAGAAATAATACCCGGAACCAACATCTCTTTAAGAGCTGAAGTAGTGGATATTTCAACACAACGCTTGTAGTCAGGCTTGCCTTCGCCGGTCATAATGCCCGGAATCTCCTTAAATTGACGACGAACTTCCTCAATCATATGATTAGCAGCCTTACCAACAGACTGCATTGTAAGTGATGAGAACAAGAATGGAAGCATACCACCAATAAAGAGTCCGCATATAACCGTTGGAGAAAGAATACTTATTCCATCAGTAATTCCGACAGCGGTTGCGTATGAAGCAAAAAGAGCAAGTGCTGTTAAAGCTGCGGAACCAATAGCAAATCCTTTTCCGATTGCAGCGGTTGTGTTGCCGACAGAATCAAGCTTATCGGTTATTTCACGAACATCTTTGTCAAGCCCTGCCATTTCAGCAATACCACCGGCATTGTCAGCAATAGGACCATAAGCGTCAACAGCGACGGTTATTCCTGTTGTTGAAAGCATACCAACAGCAGCAAGAGCAATTCCATAAAGTCC
This sequence comes from uncultured Eubacteriales bacterium, assembly GCA_964394885.1. Lineage (GTDB taxonomy): Bacteria > Bacillota > Clostridia > Oscillospirales > Acutalibacteraceae > RZYX01. The sequence goes on from CAYMZO010000047.1 coordinate 4,250, forward strand.
TGCAAACTTATAAGAAACAAGAATGCCGATACCAATAAGAATTATCGGTAGTGCAGTGGACATCATACCAACTGCAAGTCCGCTGATGATTGTTGTAGCAGCTCCGGTCTGAGATTGCTCTGCAATTTTCTTAACAGACTTATAGGCATCGGAAGTATAAATTTCAGTAAGAACTCCGATAACTAATCCGACAATAAGACCTGCGATTACTGCATAGAACTCATAAAATCCGTTAAAGAAGTACTTGCCAAGAAGAGCAGCACCGATAATGACAAGTCCTGATGAAACCCACGTTGATATTTTTAAAGCGGTATGTGGATTAGAACCATCTTTACCTTTAACAAAAAATGTAGAAATTATTGAAGCAATAATTCCTACTGCGGAAATAAGAAGCGGGTAAAATACGTAAGCAATAGGGTCTGAGTTAGTGGATTTTGCCAATGCAACTCCAAGAGTGATTGCTGAGATGATTGAACCAACATATGACTCAAATAAATCTGCTCCCATTCCTGCAACGTCTCCAACGTTATCTCCAACGTTGTCAGCAATAACAGCAGGGTTCCTTGGGTCATCTTCCGGAATGTTGTTTTCAACCTTTCCTACGAGGTCTGCACCGACATCAGCTGCCTTTGTATAGATTCCTCCACCAACACGTGCAAAAAGAGCTATGGATGAAGCACCGAGGCTAAATCCAAAAAGTACATCGACATTTTGACCTGTGAGTATGTAAATCAAACCAATGCCGATAAGTCCGAGTCCAACAACAGACATACCCATAACAGCTCCGCCGGAAAATGCGATTGAAAGAGCCTTGTTCATTCCGCTTTCTTTCGCAGCGTTAGCTGTGCGGACATTTGCCTTTGTTGCCACTTGCATTCCAAAATAACCAGACAGAGTAGAGAAAAGTGCACCAATAAGGAAACAAATAGCGGTTAGCCAACCTATGGCAAATCCGATGATGATGAAAAGAACAGCAGCAAAAACTATAAGGATTTTGTATTCTGCAATTAAAAATGCAATTGCACCCTCGTGGATATTTGCAGCAATTTCTTTCATTTTGTCATTTCCGTCACTTGACTTTTTGACTTTCATTGCAAGATAGAAAGCAAATAAAAGTGCAAGCAAGCCAGCAGCAGGAACAACATAGACGAGTTTTTCCATAAAGATCCTCCTACTTGATATTTGGTTAATTGCGATGTTTTGCCTTTGCAATTTCTATATTTTACCATATAGACAAATGTATGACAAGACAAAAATATAGATAAAATTCGTCTTGGTTAATGTGTGCGTTTTGTACAATAATTTGTCCGAATAACTCGTAAACTTTGTTAATTGTTATAATAATAACAAACTTTACGTTTTAAAAAAGATTTTCATCAGAATAAAAAATGTAGAAATATCTGCTGAATATTAATAAAATCAATTTTTTTTGCACCACCGAATATCACCC
>CAYMZO010000047.1:5709-9225 GCA_964394885.1 uncultured Eubacteriales bacterium
GGTGGAAATAGTATTGAAATGGAGCAAAGTGGTTAACTTTGCATAAAATTAACGGAGGTGAGCACAGTGGCATTTTTAGGTGAATATAAACATAATGTCGACCCTAAAAACCGTGTGTTCATTCCTGCAAAATACAGAGAGGCACTCGGTGAATCGTTTGTTGTTTGTAAAGCACCCGAGAAATGTTTGTTTATTTATTCTAATCAAGAATGGGATGAACTTTCTGCCGAAATTGCAAATATGCCACCATCACCACAAACCCGTCAGATTCAAAGAGAAATTTTTAGAAATGCAGTATCCGTTGAGCCGGACAAACAGGGCAGAATAACTATTAATGCAAAGTTGGTTGAATATGCAGGCCTAAAGCAAGAGGCAGTTATTGTAGGTGCTGGAAAGCGTATTGAGCTTTGGGATGCAGATGAGTGGGAAAACAACCTGCTTGAAATGGAACCAATAATTAAAGACGCAGCAGTGCAGATGGAGCCACATTATTAATGAATAATATAAATTTTTCACATAAATCAGTTTTGCTCAACGAATGTATAGATGCCCTTAATATAAAACCGGATGGAATATATGTTGATGCCACAGCAGGCGGTGGAGGTCATTCAAAAGAAATAGCCAAAAGGCTTACAAGCGGTAAGCTGATATTGATTGACCAAGACCCCGACGCAATACGAACGTTAAATGAACGTATGGGTGGTTTTGAATGCGTAACAATAGTGCAGGACAACTTTTGTAATATAAAAGGTATATTAAAGCAACTTGAGATTGATGGAGTAGACGGAATACTGGCTGACCTTGGTGTGAGCTCATATCAACTCGATACGGCTGACAGAGGATTTTCGTTTCATAACGATGCACCCCTTGATATGAGAATGAGCCAAAGTGGAATGACGGCTGCGGACATTGTTAACAGCTACGATGAACGCAGACTTTCAGATATTATTACAAGATATGGTGAAGAAAAGTTTGCAAGAAGCATTGCAAGAAATATTGTAAAGGCAAGAGAAGAAAAGAAGATTGAAACAACACTTGAACTTTCGGAAATAATCAAATATTCTATGCCGGCAGCAGCAAGAAGAGACGCACATCCGGCACGAAGGACTTTTCAAGCACTGAGAATAGAAGTTAACGGTGAACTTGAAAAGTTGCAAGGCTCTGTTGAGGATATGTTTGAATGCCTTAATGTTGGAGGAATTCTTGCGGTCATAACATTTCACTCGCTTGAAGACAGAATAGTAAAGCAAAGTTTTGCAAAGTGGTGCTTAGGATGCACTTGTCCTCCGGATTTTCCGGTTTGTGTTTGCAATAAAACTCCAAAAGGTAAAACCTGTTTTAAAGCAAAGACTGCTTCAAAGGAAGAACTTGATGAAAATCCAAGGAGCAGAAGTGCCAAGCTTAGGGCAATTGAAAAATTAAAATAAATTAAAAGTATAAAACGAAGGATTTTTAAAAAAGGGGATGCTGATATGGCAACTTATAGGGGCACGGAAGCCTTTGACTATAATAGAATAAACTCGAACACAAGAAATAGGAATTCGGGTAATGCTGCAAAAATAAGGCAAATGCCGCAGTCTGCACCAGCATCACAAAGCAGACCTAAACTTGTGCGAAAGACAAGGTCTCAGCTTAAAGCGGAAACAAGAAGAGCAAACAGAAGAGCTTTTAAAGCGTTGTCTGTTGCGGCTGTTTTGCTTTGCTTTGTCGGAATGGTAATATATAGCAGAGTACAGCTTGATGAAATTTCAAGAGATATTACACAGACACAAAAGGAACTTAGCGTTCTTGAAAGCGAAAACACAAGGCTTGAAATGAAACTGAATTCAATGGTTTCGCTTAACAAGGTTGATGATTATGCACAGAATGTTCTCGGAATGGTAAAACAAGAGGGGTATCAGGTAGAGTACTTAGATTTGGAAGGAACAGATAAGGTCTTAGTCAGTGGAGGTAAGACAACTACCAGTAAACAGGATAAGGCAGATATTAAGAAATTTTGGAATATATCTTTTTAATTATAAATAACTATTAAAAAGGTAGATCAACTATGACAGACGACGATATTTTTATCGCATTGAAAAACGCTTATAAACGGGCTGGAACACAGCATGCACTATCAAAAATTGCAGGGATATCGCAAAGTACAATAGCTGATTATCTTAATGCAAGATACTCCATCGGAAATATGACAGTATCAACACTGTTAAAGCTGTTCCCAGAGCTCAAAATGTACTTTTTTCGGGATGAATACCCGGCTGGAGCCGGCAATACGATATCCTCTGTCGGTCGTGTCAACGGTCCGATTACACAGGGGAGCGGCAACACGGTAACGTCTAATATCGGCGGTACCGCCGCGTCCGATCCGGCGACAAAAATGTTGCTGGATTACTGGGACACCCTCTCACAGGTTAAAAAATTTGAGGTGCTGGCAAAAGTGGCGGAAATGACGGAGGGCAATGGGAAATGAGAGTAAAAAAGGTCTTGAGACGTTTTGTGCGCGGAATCAGCATCAATACAATTGATGTTGACGGCAATGTACATGGTCCGATCACGCAAGGTAAAGAAAATCATGTAGATGGTGAAAAATTGATAAAACTTTCTGAAATTACTTGCTGTCTAATAACTGACGACCGTTTTACTCCCGACGAAAAACGGCGTTTTCTAGGCTTTTTAAGCGAATGGATGTGAGTATATTCTCCTTTGCTTAAAAACAAAGGAGAAGCAATGATTATCAAGATTTTTAGCGTGCGAGTCGGGGGGGACGTAAAGGGCGGAGTAACACAAAAAATTGTTGTGGAATTGAAATGGGTTGCCTTTGCCGGACTGGTTGGACTGCTGGTGATTATGGGCCCGTCAACTCCGGAAGTCAAAGAGACGTACTGGCGCTCGGACAGCAGCGGAAAACTGCATCGTAAGGGCTGTCCATATTACGGCAAATCCAAGGGCAAACTGGTTATCGGCAAACAAGGCATACCCTGCCGGCACTGCATGCCGAAGGAACACAAAAAAATCACGGAATAATGTGTATTTTTCGATTTTTTAATATGAGGCTATTGTATTTATGCAGAATTGCGTTATAATAGCCTCATTGTTTTGTAATTAGAAGAAATATGAATCAAAAAAAAGAAGGGTGAAAAATGAAAGAATCAATCAAAAATCTGTCTGATCGTATTGGGAAAACACAGTCTCATATCCAAACAGAAGAAGCCACAAAAAATGCCTATATCATGCCGTTTTTGCAGTTGCTTGGTTATGATGTTTTCAACCCGTTGGAAGTCGTTCCGGAATTTACGGCAGACGTTGGTATTAAAACGGGAGAAAAGGTTGATTATGCCATTATTTTGAACGGCCAACCTGCAATCTTAATTGAGTGTAAATCTTGCATCAATGATCTTAAAATTGAAAACGAAAGTCAGTTGTTGAGATACTTCCACGCAACTCGGGCTAAATTCGGAATTTTGACGAATGGAATCGTTTATAAATTTTATACCGACCTGGCTGAACCGAACAAGATGG
>CAYMZO010000048.1:0-9166 GCA_964394885.1 uncultured Eubacteriales bacterium
AATCGTGAAACGCCATAGGCGTCTGTAAGAGCGTGGTAAAATTCAACTGATATTCGATTTTCTCTGTAATAAACTCTAAATAAAAACCTACCGTTTTCATTCCACTTTATTCTTGTACAAGGATTCTTTATATCCGGAAGAATAGGAGGACAGATGTTACGGTTTTTTTCAAAATAGTACCAAAATAATCCTCGGTGCATTTCAACATCAAAGCAGGGAAAACGTGGCAACGTATCAATAACGGCACGTCTTAGTGTTTCTGGGTCAACGGTTTCGTTAATAATGGCAGTCATACGAAAAACATTTGACCACGTAGAGGTGTTTTGACCCGGAAAAACTTTTCCGGCATTGTCAAGTTTAAACCATTCAGAAATGCGTTCTGGATTAAAGTTTTTTCCTGCTACCATACTGTCTCCTTAAATATTTTTAAATATATCTAATATAGCTGAATTATATCACACACTCCAACCGTTTACAAGATTTACAAAAACAGGAAATATTTACATATAAAGGCAAAACAAAGCTTTAATTTCATCTTAGAGTATTTAATGCCTTTAGAGTACTTTAACACAATTCGTTTGACGTATTATGCCTTTTGTTATTATAATAAAGACAAAACAATGCAAGAAAAGTCGGGTAACGAAAATCAAACAGTGATACGATATAGACACGGAAAGAGGTGAAGAGAGTGGAATGGATTGAAAGCATTAGGACTGCAATTAATTATATTGAAAATAATATAACAGACGATTTGACAATCGAATCAATTGCAAAAGAGGCATTGGTGTCTCCTTTTTACTTTCACAAGGCATTTTCAATGCTTTGCGGAATAACTGTTTCTGAATATATTAAACGGCGTAGGCTTACTCTTGCCGGCAGTGAGCTTGTATCAACCGATAAAAAAATAATTGATATTGCAATGGAGTACGGATATGATTCACCGGATAGCTTTACAAAAGCTTTTACTCGATTTCACGGTTCTACACCGACCTCTGTAAGAAAAGATGGGGCAATGATTAAATCATTTGCGTCCTTAAAAATCAATTTTTCGTTGGAGGGTGGCTATATTATGGATTATAAGATTATTGAAAAAGATTCATTTACGGTTATGGGAGTTGAAAAATCATTTAAATATGATGATGCGGCAACTGAAGTGCCAAAATTTTGGAATGAACATTTTAAAGCTGGTAAAAACGAGCATATATGCGGAATGTACGGAATTAATATTGATGAGAGTATGGGACGTAGCGAGTGCAATGGGTTTGAGTATATGATTGCCGATGACTATGACCCCAAAAAAGAAGTGCCTGATGGATTTGTAACAAAGGTGATACCTAATTTTACGTGGGCAGTTTTTGCTTGCAGGGGAGCAATGCCTACAAAAATTCAAGATGTTAATAAAAGAATTTTTTCAGAATGGCTTCCAAATTGCAAAGATTATGAGATTTCAAATGGATACAATATAGAAATGTATAATAATCCTTGTGATTATCCTAAAGGAATTATGGACGAAAATTATTATTGTGAAGTTTGGATTCCGGTAAGAAAAAAGTCGTAAATTAAAAATAATAGACAACCAAAAAGACTTCAGAACAAAGCTGCTCTGAAGTCTTTTTTATATTGTATAATCAATTAAAATTCTTTTTTTATGCTTCTGCAAAAAAGATTTTGTAAAACTTTTTTAGGGTCGCATTCACAATACAGAACATCAAAGACGGCATTACATATAGGCAACTCAACATTGTATTGGTCTTTTAGTGTCATAAGAGCTTTTACCGTATAATAGCCCTCAGCAAGGTCTGTAAAGTTCTCTCCCTTTACAAAGCTTTCTCCAAAGGAACGGTTGTGGCTAAACTTAGAAAAAACTGTTGCCTCATAATCTCCAAGATGGCACAAACCATAGGCAGAAAGCTCATTGCCACCCATTGCAGAAATAAGCCTTGCAATTTCTCTTGTACCTCTGGACATAAGAGAACCTTTGAGGGTTGAAAGATTTAGCCCGTCAAGCATTCCGGCTGCAATGCCGATAACGTTTTTAGCAGCACCGCCAATTTCACTGCCTATAAGGTCATCTCCATAATAAAACCTGATAAGGTCGCTTGAAAATTGCAAAACAAGTTCTTCTTTTGCTTTCTCATCGTCGCTGTCAATAACCATACAATTTGGAATTTCTTTGTAAAATTCTTCAACGTGTCCCGGTCCAAGCCATACACTAACGGAATTGGACGGGTCAAGATGCTCTTTTGCAATCTGTGAAAGACGTTTACCTGTTGAAATTTCAATTCCTTTCATACATAGAACAATCATCTTGTTTTTCAAGTCAAATTCTTTAAGGCTTATCATAAGGTTGCTTAAATTTTGAGATGGAATAGATATAACAATAACATCTGAATTTAAAATACATTTAAGGTCGGTTGTAAGAGTTATACTTTCTGGAAGTGCAAGGAAATTATTTTTTCTGGTTTCTTTAAGTGTGTTAAAATTTTTAGATGTTTCACGACCGTAAAGAGTTACATTATGCCCGATTCTATCAAGATACCACGAGATGAAAGACCCCCATCTTCCACAGCCAATAACCGTTACATTCAAAAACAATTCCTCCTTTTGACTATCCCATAAATTTTTATTTGCTTTCTATATTATAACATAATAAATCAAAAAACTACAATACTATTTTCGATTTTAAAATTAAAGCTGATTGAGTATTTTCAAAATACTCAATCAGCTTTAGTTAATTAGGTCTTATTCTTTGGACGATAATTATTTCCACGCTTTTTGTTTCTGCGTTCTTTTTGAAAATTGTAATTGCTTCGCTTTTGCTTTGGGTTGAAAGATGATTTTGAATGTTTCTTATCTCTGCTGCCGTCTTTTAAAAGCGTTGTTTTAGTTGGACGTCCGCAAATTTTGCAACCGACCATATCATTTAATACTTGGTCTATATATTCATTTGGAATGGCAACGGTAGACATATCTTCATATATCTCGATTTTACCTATTTCTCCGCCTGAAATATCTGTACGCTCAGTAATGGCACCAACAATATGGTTTGGAGCAACTCTATTACCACGACCGATGTTTATACATATTTTTTCAAATCCGCTTGAGCCTACGCTGGGCTTTTTTGACTTTCTGTCCACTTTTATATCAATCAGATTTTCGTTGCTCTTTTCAAATTGAAGCTTTAGGAGAGTTGCCGAGATTTGTTCAAGGCTGTATCCTTCTTCAACAAGAAGATTAAGCATATTTTCAAATTGACCGCTTGCAGGGGTGTCTAAATGTTTCTTTAGCATTTCAAGCTGGCTCTGTATATTCTTATCTAAAATCTCGTCAACAGTCGGAATGTCGATAATATTGATTTTTGATTTTACAGAATGTGCAATGTTTTGCAAAACAGAAATCTGTCTTCTTCCACTGCAAATTGTAAGAGCAGTACCGGATTTACCTGCACGTCCAGTTCTTCCTATTCTATGAACATAATATTCGCTGTTTTGAGGTATGTCATAATTTATAACATATTCGATGTCGTTAACATCAATACCTCTTGCAGCAACGTCAGTAGCGACAAGAATAGGTGTTTTTCCGCTTTTAAAATGTCCCATAACATTTGTTCTTTGAGACTGCTTCATATCTCCGTGAAGTGCCTCTGCGTTAAAATTGTTTTGGGTCAAATAATCTGTAACCTCATCAACCATTTGCTTTGTATTGCAAAAGATAATGGTAAGCGTAGGATTATAGTAATGTAATATAAGATTTAATGCGTCTTTTTTTCTACCCATAGGCACATCAACACAAAGCTGAGAAATGTTATCAAGTGTAACCTTGGCTTTGTTTATTTCAATTAGTTTGGGAGATTTCTGAAACTGTTTTGTAAGTGCAAGAATAGCAGGAGGCATTGTTGCAGAAAAAAGTACGGTTTGTCTTTCTTCCGGAGCATCCTTAAGAATAGTTTCAATATCCTCTTTAAATCCCATACTGAGCATTTCGTCTGCTTCGTCTAAAACAACCATTTTAAGATTGTTTAATTTAAGGGTTTTTCTACGCATATGGTCCATAACTCTGCCTGGAGTACCAACAACTATATTGGCTTTCTTTAAGCGGGTTATTTGTCTATCCATCGGAGCACCACCGTATACATCAACGACGTGTACGCCCGATTTGAATTTTGTAAGTTTTTCAATCTCTTTACAAGCCTGCTGTGCAAGTTCACGAGTAGGGCAGAGTATAAGCACCTGAAGCGTTGGCTTGTCTTCGTGGGTGTCGATACGCTCGATTGCAGGGACGGCAAAAGCAACAGTTTTTCCTGTTCCTGTTTGAGATTGACCAATAACGTCTACACCTGTTCTTATGACCGGTATAGCACGTGATTGAATGCTTGTTGCGGTGGTAAAACCCATTTCGTCAATGGCTCTTTTTACCTTAGGAGTCAGATTAAGTTCTCCAAATGTTAATTCGTTCATTAGTTCCTCGTTTCTTTTTTGTTGCGTTGTCGCCAAGACAATACGCAATGATTTTACTTTGACAAATAAGTTTATAATGTCAAGTTCTATTATGTGCAAAAACAGTGATTTAATAAAAAAACGAGAAGTTTGAAACTCCTCGTTAGTTATTTATATAATACTCGCAGTTGCTAAGCAATTATATATTATTAGGAATAAAGAGTCAAGTAAAAATAGTTTACAGCTATGCAGTCTGCTCAAATTGAGAATTATAAAGCTCTGCATAAAAGCCATTTTTCTTCAAGAGCTCATTGTGATTTCCTTGCTCAACAATATCTCCGTCTTTCATAACGAGAATTGTATCGGCATCACGAATTGTTGAAAGTCTGTGTGCAATAATAAAGCTTGTTCTGCCTTGGGTCAAGTTATCCATAGCCTTTTGAATACGAACCTCAGTACGAGTATCAACAGAAGAAGTTGCCTCGTCAAGAATAAGGACGGGATTGTCGGCTAAAATTGCTCTTGCAATGGTAAGAAGCTGCTTTTGTCCTTGGGATATGTTGCTTGCCTCTTCATTTAATTCCATCTGATATCCGCCCGGCAACGTCTTGATAAAATGATGAGCGTAGGCAGCTTTTGCAGCTTCTATAACCTCTTCATCGGTTGCATCAAGTCTTCCGTAGCGAATGTTTTCCATAATTGAACCCTTAAACAACCAAGTGTCCTGTAAAACCATTCCGAAAGCAGAACGAAGTTCTCCTCTGTTAAAGTCTTTTATATTATTGCCATCAAGCAAAATTGCTCCGTCGTTTACATCGTAATATCTCATAAGCAGTTTTACCATTGTAGTTTTGCCTGCTCCGGTTGGTCCAACAATGGCAATCTTTTGTCCTGGATTAACGTCAACGCTGAAATCATTAATTATAATTTTGTCCTGATTGTATCCAAACTTTACGTCTTTAAAGCTGACGTGTCCATCTATTTTATTAAGGTGAACAGCATTTTCAACAAACTGGTCTTCTTCCTCTTCTTCAAGGAACTCAAATACACGCTCTGCAGCAGCTGCCATAGATTGAAGCATATTTGATATTTGGGCTATCTGCTGGATTGGCTGTGTAAAGTTTTTTACATATTGAATAAATGCCTGAATATCACCAATGGTAATTGTGCCGTTTATTGCAAAAAATGCTCCTGAAATTGCAACTGCAACATAGCCGAGATTTCCAATAAACATCATTATAGGGTGCATCATTCCGGAAAAGAATTGGGATTTCCAAGCCGATTTGTAAAGAACCTCGTTCGTGCTGTTGAACTCGTTGAGAACATCTTGCTCTTTGTTAAACACCTTAATGATTGTATGACCGCCATACACCTCTTCAACTTGACCGTTTATATGTCCCAGATACTCTTGCTGTGTTCTGAAATACTTTTGAGAAAATTTAATTATAACGCCTATAAGTGCTGCACTTATAGGAAGTATTAAAACGGAAATAAGAGTCATAATAGGGCTTATGCTGAGCATCATTATAAGAACGCCTATTATTGTGGCAACAGATGTTATAAGTTGGGTTACACTTTGATTAAGCCCGTTTCCAAGTGTGTCAATATCATTTGTAATTCTTGAAAGAACTTCTCCGTGAGTTCTTGTTTCAAAATATTTCATAGGCATACGGTTGATTTTTGCTGAAATATCACGTCGTAGCTGATAGCATACCTTTTGAGTTATTCCCGTCATAATATATCCCTGTATAAAGTTAAAAACAGAGCTTAAAAGGTAAAGTCCCAAAACGGTTAATAAAATTATTCCAACAGCGTCAAAGTCAATTCCACCCGTGCCCTGAATTTTCAACATTAATCCATTGAAAAGTTCAGTAGTGGCTTTTCCTAAAATCTTTGGACCTATAATTGAAAAAACAGTACTTGCTATTGCAAAAATCAAAACAAAAACAAGGCCAATCTTAAATTTACCCATATAGGAAAGCAATTTTTTAAAAGAGCCTTTAAAGTTTTTGGGCTTTTCAGCTACCATCATACCGTGCATTCCGCCCGGTCCTTTGGGCATTCTGGAATTTTTTTCGTTACTCATATCAGTTGCTCTCCTTTCTGCTTGTATTTTCATTTAACTCGCTTTCAGATAGCTGAGAGCGTGCAATTTGCCTGTAAACCTCACAGTTTTGCATAAGCTCATCGTGAGTTCCTTTTCCGACGATCTTTCCGTCCTCAAGAACAAGTATTTGGTCTGCGTGAAGTATTGTGCTTATTCTTTGTGCAACAATAAGAACCGTTGAGTTTTTAACCTTTGGAGCAAGAGCTTTTCTAAGAGCAACATCTGTTTTAAAGTCGAGTGCTGAAAAGCTGTCGTCGAAAATATATATGTTTGGATTTTTTGCAATTGCCCTTGCAATGGAAAGACGTTGCTTTTGACCACCCGAAACATTTTCACCGCCCTGGGAAATTTGGCTGTTGTATTTATCTGATTTAGCATCTATAAACTCAGAAGCCTGTGCAATCTCTGCCGCTTGCCTTATTTGCTCATCTGTTGCATTAACTGAACCAAACTTTAGGTTTGATTCAATTGTTCCGGAAAACAGAACGCCTTTTTGCGGAACAAATCCAATAAGCTGTCTAAGGTCGCTTTGCTTCATATTTCGTATATCTAAACCGTCAATAAGAATTTCACCGTCTGAAACATCATAAAGCCTTGGAATGAGATTTATGAGAGTTGATTTTCCACAACCTGTACTTCCTATAATGGCTGTGGTTTGACCAGGAATTGCTTCAAAATTAATATCTTCAAGCACATAATCCTCAGCATTTGGATATTTAAAGCTTACGTTGTTAAATCTGATAAGACCTTTTGAAACTTTGGGTGTAAAGGTGTTTTCCTTGTCTGAGATTGTTGCCGGAGTATTTATAACTTCGTCAATTCTCGACGCGGCAACAGATGCTCTTGGAAGCATAATGGAAATCATTGTAAGCATAAGGAAAGACATAACAATCATCATTGTGTATGTTATAAATGCTGTCATTGCACCGACTTCCAAAACACCCGAATCTATTTTGTGTGATGCAACCCAAATGATTAGTACAGATAAACCGTTCATAAGAAGCATCATAAGCGGCATCATAAATGTCATTACACGATTGGTAAACAACATTGTTTTTGTCAGGTCTTGGTTTGCGTTGTCAAATCTTTCTTCCTCAAGTTTTTCTCTGCTGAATGCTCTGATTACAGGAAGTCCTGTAAGAATTTCTCTTGAAACAAGGTTGAGTTTGTCAACAAGAGTCTGCATAAGCTTAAACTTTGGCATTGCAACAGCCATAAGCAATCCGACTATACAAACAAGAATTACAAGTGCAAGACCGATAATCCATTCCATTTTTGCACCTGTTCGGAAAACCATAATAATTCCACCAATGGCAAGAATAGGGGCATAGAACACCATTCGCAACATCATTGTTGAGACCATTTGGATTTGCTGAATATCGTTGGTGCTTCTTGTTATCAAAGAGGCAGTTGAAAACTTATCCATTTCGGAGTTGGAAAAACCAACAACCTTTGTAAAGACGTTGCTTCTCAGCCCTTTGCCGATTTTGGCTCCTACTTGAGATGAAAACAGGCTGACAAGAATTGCGGCAACAACCATAAGCAATGTCATTCCAAGCATCATACCGCCGGTTTTCCAAAGGTAATCAGTTTGCATTTTATTAACGTCAAGTCCTATTTCTTTATACTCGTTTTGGGTAAAAGCAACAGCAGAAGAGTGAAGAAAGGAACTTCCCATAGATTTCGTCTTTTTTTCAAATTCTTTTCTTATCTGTTGGGGCGTAATAGAAGAAGACATATTTTGAGGAAGAGTATTGGGAGATTTGTCTTTGCTCATTTTTTCGTTTGCTTGTGAGACCATATACGAAACAACTATGGGAGTTGTAAATGTTTGGTCAAGCTTTTCAAGATTTTCTTTTGAGCTGTCTTTCAAATGGTAATTACCATCATCTTTAATCTCGTATGATTTTTCCCATAATGTCTTTTCGTTGTCATTCATAAAAATCATAATTTTCTGATATTCCTGTGCACGAATAACGGTTGGAGTTGCATATTCTATTCCGCTGTTTTGAATTCCGACATCAATGATATTTGATGTATAGCTCGGCAATGATAAATCACAAATTGCCTGAACAAACAGAAGTACAATTATAAGGCAAACTGTCTTCCAGTAGGGCCTCATATTCTTAAGTATCTTAGTCATAATAAAGTATCCTTTTCTTAAAGAGATTATTTAGAACTATCGGGTTTGTTTATTGAATCTATTTCCAATTTTATACCGTTGTATAATTTGTTTAGAAGAAATAAAAAATCATCTACTTCGTCAGGCTCAAGATGGGTCAGAGTTTTGTCAATGAAATCAGACATTTCGTTAAGGTTTGAATTAAATATTTGTTCGCCTAATTTTGTTGCTTTTACAAAGGTGTTTCGTCTGTCGGAATTATCAACAGTTCTGGAAATATAGCCCTTTTCTTCAAGGTGGCGTAGGATGCGTGAAACAGCAGGGGGAGATATTCTTAACTTTTCTGCAATTTCGCAAACTCTGACCTCTTCTGTTTCAAAAGGACGCTCTTCTATACAAGGATTATTCTCGTTTATTATTGCCCCAAGAGTAAAGAACTCACTCTTAGGAATTGAACAAAGTATGTCGTGAGGGTCAAGTAGTTTTATTTTGTGTAGGGTT
>CAYMZO010000049.1:0-9033 GCA_964394885.1 uncultured Eubacteriales bacterium
AATAAAAACAATATAGGAACAGAGATATATTATATATACATTTAGTAAAAAAATCAAGGTGAAAAATGATCACTCGAGCTTGAGCATTTCCACTTTGGCATCTTTATAATAGTGGGTAAGTATTTCTGCATAATTACTACCTTGTCTTGACATATAATCGGCACCATACTGGCTCATACCCACACAATGACCATAACCAACGACATTAAAAGTAAAAGAGCCGTTTTTGTAGTCGATTGTAAAGCAATTTGAGCGAAGAGAAAATGCACTTCTGACAGCTGAACCATCAAAGCTTTTTTCGCCTATTTTAATAGAGGTTACAGTTCCGGCATCAGATACAGTTGGAGCTGTAACCCAAGTCGAAGGATCACCGCTTAAAATTACTCCCTGTAATTTCGATGCGAGAGTTTTAAACTGCTCTGACGTTAAAACCAAAGTTGATGCATATTCAGGAGAAAGCCTGTCGCCGGCACTGTTCACAGACACAAGATATGGTATGTTTCCACCCCAAACAACTGCTGCACTTTCTGTTTTTCCTGACGAAATAGCGTGATAAGCTGCTGTGATTAACTCTCCGTCATAGGTTATAACTTTGCCAATAACGGATTTAACGCAACTTTCTATCTTATTATAGTATGCGTCGTACTTATCTCCCCATTGTTCTTTTAATTGTTCTTTTGTCTTAAACCCTTGATGAATTGAGTAATCACTTGAAAGATAGGCACCGTTTAGCGATTTGTCGGGGCTTTCTTCTTGCTCTCGTTTGGCTTTAACCGCATAGGTATAGCAGGCGATTGCCTGTGCCTTTAATGCCTCCTCGTGATAAGTAACGGGCATTTCGCAGGCAACAGCACCACAAATATATTCAAGCTCACTCATCTCAACAACCTTGTTGCTGTCTACGAGCAATACTTTATAAGTTGAAGAAGAATTACTTGATTTATTTTTATTATTATCTGCCTGTCCTTTAGAATTATCAAACTTTTCAGAAAAACTTGAAAACTTTTCCGACAAACTCACATTAGAGTTTAGTGAAATAAGAGGAGTAACTACCATTATCAACGCAATAAAAAGACACATAATTCCAAATGATCTCAAGGTTTCTCACCGTCCTGTTTATCTTGACTTTAAAGAACCATTGTTATAAAATAAAATGAAATATTTTAAAAGAAGGTAAGCTTGTGATTAGTTATATATCACCAATCTCAAATGAGTCCCTTACAAGCCTATGTGAAGAGCTTAAAAAAAAGAACCCGATTGATTCAAATGACTTTGAAAAATATGCGGTAAAGAAAGGTTTGCGTAATGCCGATGGAACTGGCGTTATGGCAGGTCTGACAAGGATTTGCAGCGTTGAAGGGTATTTTATGAGCGATGGTGAAAGAGTACCTACTGAGGGCAAGCTAAAATATAGGGGGATAAACGTTGACGAAATAGTAAAAAATTGTGTAGCCGATAATCGCTTCGGATTTGAAGAGGTAATATGGCTTTTACTGTTTGGCTCATTGCCAACCAAATCTCAGCTTGATAGTTTTACAAACATTATGAATGAGTGTAGGCAGTTGCCTGAAGATTTTGTTGAAAATATGATTTTAAAATCACCTTCTAAAAATATAATGAATAAGATGTCCCGCTCTGTTCTATCGCTGTACTCTTATGATGAAAATCCCGAGGATACATCTCTTGAAAACGTTTTAAGACAGTCAATTCAGATTATTGCACAATTGCCTACAATAATGTCCTACGCTTATCAAATAAAGCGTCGTTATTATGATAAGGAAAGTATGTATATTCATCAGATTGACAGTTCCTATGCAACTGCACAGAGTGTCCTTAACTTTTTAAGAGAGGACAGAAAATTTACCGATGAAGAGGCAAAGCTTCTTGACTTGTGCCTAATTCTTCATGCTGAACACGGCGGAGGAAATAACTCTACTTTTGTAACAAGAGCATTGACTTCAAGCGGAACAGACACGTATTCTGCCATTGCAGCAGGAATAGGTTCTCTTAAAGGTCCACGTCATGGCGGTGCCAACATTAAGGTTACTCAAATGATAAATAATATAGAAGAAAATATTGATGATATAACAAACGAGGGTCAGGTTGCTGATTATCTTACAAAGATAATAAACAAACAGGCAAACGATTACTCTGGACTTGTTTATGGTATGGGCCATGCCGTATATACATTGTCTGACCCAAGAGCAGTAATATTAAAGGAAAAGGCAAGAGAATTTTCAAAAGGCACAGAATATGAAGACGAGTTTAAACTCCTTGAGTTGATTGAAAAGCTAACTCCACGTGCATTGCAAAAGGAAAAGGGAGATAAAAAACGTGTTTGTGCAAATGTAGACCTGTATTCCGGATTGGTTTATAAAATATTAAAAATACCGGAGGAATTATTTACTCCTCTGTTCGCAACTGCAAGAGTTGTTGGCTGGTCTGCACATAGAATTGAAGAGCTAACAACCGTTGGAAGAATTATGCGTCCTGCGTATAAAAGCGTTTCTTTACCGCATAAATATATTCCTATAAGTGAAAGAAAAGTTGAAACGGATATGACAGAACCATATATTCCATCAGAGGAAAGATTATAATATTTAAGAAACGGTGATTATAAATGAAGATAAAAGGAAGAGTTAAGAATCTTGCACCAAACTCAATGTTGCTTGTTATGGCTGTTGCAGTACTGGTAGCAGTTCCACTCAGAACATATCAGCTTTTTAATATAATAGAACCCCAAACAGGATTCTATGCAAAATATGATTGGTCTGTAACTGTTCTTTACTCGTTGCTTGCGGTTTCTTGCGTTTTACTCTTCGCTTTTTCTTTTTTGTGCGGTTCAATTCCAAAACCACAATTTAAAGAAAAGAAAAGCATAGGATTGGGAATTAGCTCTGTACTTTTAACATTATCTTTTTTAGTAGATTCCGTAGTTCAAATTGACGTTTTTATTCAGATATATAATTTGTACTCTACGTCATTGGTTAAGGGTGCAGCGTACTTTATTAAATCAGGTGGTGTAGCAGCTGCTGTTCAGTCGCTTTTTGCTGTTTTAACTGCTGTGTATTTCTTGATAATGTCAATATCCTATTTTAATGGGAAAAAATTCTATGAATCCAGTAGGATTCTTGCAATTTGCCCGATAGTCTGGGGGCTTTGCAGAATAATACAAAGATTTGTTGTTCCTATAAGTTTTAAGAATGTTTCAGAGCTGTTGCTTCAAATGTTTATGCTTTCGTTTATGCTTATCTTCTTTTTGTCTTTTGCAAGGATAGCATCAAATGTAAACAGCGAGAAGAGTTCTTGGGTTATGTTTGCATCAGGTCTTTCGACGGCACTTTTAGCTATGACAACTGCTGTCCCATCGGTTATCGTTATGATAATGGGTAAATCATCAATGCTTTATTCTCAATTTTCAGTTACATTTGCAGACATTTTCATAGCTTTGTTTATAGTGATAATGTTGCTTGACTTTATGCCTGTACAATCAGAAATTGAAATGATGAAAAACGGAAATATTGAGCTTGTAGAGGAAAATAAAGAGGAAGCCCAAGAGGTGAAATGATTGAAGCTTTTAATAGCAATAGTCAATAAAGATGATTCAAATAAAGTGTCAGACAAGCTTATGGATGCAGGCTTTATGATAACAAAGCTTGCAACTACGGGTGGCTTTTTAAGGTCCGGAAATACAACGATGATTATGGGCGTTGACGACCAAAAGTTGCCGGAGGCACTTGATATAATAAAAACGAACAGCCAAAAACGAGTTGTTGATATGCCACTTGCATCACCGGAGTTTGTCAGTGAAATTTTCACTCAAAAAACCTCACCGATAGTGGTTGGAGGAGCAACTGTTTTTGTGCTTGATGTTGAGAACTTTTACAAGCTATAAATAAAAATTATTTGTGGAGGATTAGCAATGTTTTTTGTCGACGGATATAGTGCCGAGCTTTTAAATAATCTGTCGGCATTGATAGAAAATAATCGTGTCCCCCATGCTGTTATAATTGAAGGCGGAAACGAACAGAAAAGGCTTGAGCTTGCAACAAGTTTTGCAAATGCTATGATATGTACAGCCGACCAGGGCAATAAGCCTTGTGGAATGTGTTCTGTTTGTAAAAAGGTTCAGTGTGGTTCACATCCTGATGTTATATTAATTCAGGCAGAGGATAAGAAAAAGACCATTTCTGTTGATGTAATAAGAAAAATGCGTGATGACGCCTATGTTTTACCAAACGAAGCTGAACGTAAGATTTATATAGTAAATCAGGCACATACAATGCAGCCTTATGCACAAAATGCCCTGCTCAAGGTCCTTGAAGAACCACCTAAGTATGCTTCATTTATATTGCTTTGCGATTATCATACAGAGCTTTTGCAAACGGTGCTTTCAAGATGCGTTGTATATAATATAGAAAGTATAGAGTCTGATGATTTTACACAGCAAATAGGAGATAAAGAAAAAGAGCTTTCAGAGAAAATTTCCGTTGCTGTTTCGGAAAAAAACGAGCTTGAACTTCTTGTTATTACCTCAGAGTTTGAAAAAAATTCCGATTTGATGCAGTCTTGCCTTGTGGCTTTTGAGCTTATATTAAGAGATGCTTTGATTATGGCATCGGGAGGACAAGAGTGCATATCGGCAAGCTTTGAGAGTGCAAGAATTCTTGCAGGAAGAATTGAAAAGGATAGGCTTATAAAGCTTATAGAATCAACAAGAAAGATTATTTCGCAGGTTGAGCAACACGCCAACAATAATTTAACGATAACTCGATTGTGTACAACGCTTATTCAAGTTGTACAAAACTGATAATACGGAGGAAGCATATGGCTGAAGTAGTTGGAGTAAGATTTAAAGAGGTGGGCAAGGTTTATTACTTTGACCCAAACGGATTAGAGTGCCAAAAGGGAGACAGGGTGATTGTTGAAACCTCCAGAGGAGTGGAGTGTGGAGAAATTGCACTTGAAAATAAAATAGTTAAGGATGATGAAATCGTTAGTCCTTTAAAGCCTGTAATAAGGCAGACTAC
Source organism: uncultured Eubacteriales bacterium (assembly GCA_964394885.1). GTDB lineage: Bacteria > Bacillota > Clostridia > Oscillospirales > Acutalibacteraceae > RZYX01. The sequence goes on from CAYMZO010000049.1 coordinate 5,031, forward strand.
TGATGAAGATATTAAAAAGGTAAAAGAAAATAAGGAAAAAGAAAAAGAAGCTTTTAAGATTTGCGAGCAAAAAATTGCAAAGCATAAGATAGATATGAAGCTTATAGATGTTGAATATACGTTTGACGGTGGTAAAATTTTATTCTACTTCACTGCAGACGGAAGAGTTGATTTCAGAGAACTCGTAAAAGACCTTGCAAGCGTATTCAGAACAAGAATAGAGCTTAGACAAATTGGTGTAAGAGATGAGTCTAAGATGATTGGCGGACTTGGAATATGCGGAAGACCGTTTTGTTGCAATACATTTCTTGGAGAGTTTCAGCCGGTTTCAATTAAAATGGCAAAGGAACAAGGCTTATCCCTTAATCCTGTTAAAATCAGCGGAACCTGTGGCAGACTTATGTGTTGCTTGAAGTATGAGCAGGAAGCATACGAACATCTTCTTAAAATCACACCTAAAAATGGAGCAATAGTTGAAACAGGTGAGGGAAAAGGTATTGTTATTGATAGTAATATAATCACAGGTACATTAAAGATAAGACTCGATAAAAACCCTGATGCAGCACCTGTAACTCTTAACAGAAGACAGGTAAGAGTGGTTAAAGATGTTCAGATTAGAGTTGCAAAGGAAGAAATTGAGGCTCTTAAAGATATTGAAGGCGATTAATTGTCGTATAAATTCTAATATAAGCACCCCTTGATGAATATATTTTTTGCAAGGGGGTGCTTTTTTGTTTGCAGCATTGGAAATAAAGCAGAGCGAACAGGGAATACTTGCAGTAATGAAAAATCGTATGCTAAAAATACCTGTCAACGTTCGCAGAATACAAATTATGGGTTCAAATCCTTTTGTTGTTGTGTCGGTTGTTTCAAATACCAAACGGATACCTTGGAATGTTGTAGTTGGCAAAATAGGAAGGTTGTCAAACAGAATGTTGCTTCCAAATGACGTAACACCGCCATCCAACAGCGGTGTAAAGGTGCTTGACCTTACAGCAGATTTACCTGCAAAAATGCTTCTGAGTACTGCAATTGATTTTTCAAAATACCTTTCAACACCATCTCGACATCAAAAGATAACTGTAATAGACAGAACAGGCATATATTTAGACCAAATTGAAAGATTGATAAAGACCGTGTCCGTTGTTCGTGTTGTTACAGATATGAAAAAACAATATGAAAATGTTTCTAAAGAAATATTTAGTAATTGGGGTGCATCAATATCAGTACTTTCAAATATGAGAAGTGAACTTAAAAGCGATATTATAATATCACCGTTTGAACAGGTGATTAATTCCGAAGCACTTGTTTTATCAACTGATAAATGTAAGGTTATGACCCCTAAAACCATAATTAGTCCCCAAATAACCTTGCCGGAAGAATATAGAAAGTTTTTGCCCTGCGGAGTTGATGAACACAACTTTGCCTGTGCCTTGTTTGATGATTGCGGACTTAAAAAATTAGCAGACAGAAGTTATGATACAATGCTTTTTAAAGGTAGCTTTCAAAGCATACAAAAAATAGCAAAAATACTCGAATATCATACATTATAAATACTTGACATCATTTGCTTGTTTAACTATAATAGTACGGGTATAGTGTAACCCACTTGAAAGGATGAGATTAATGGCTCAGGAAATTTTACTGACATACGCTGGACTCAACGAATTGCAGGCAGAGCTTGAACAACTTAAAACTGTCGGCAGAAAAGAAGTAGCGGAGAAAATAAAGGTTGCATTGTCTTTCGGAGACCTTTCAGAAAATAGTGAATACGACGAGGCAAAGAGTGAACAAGGTAAACTTGAATCTCGTATCGGCGAAATTGAAGAAATGCTCCAGAATGTTAAAATTCTCGATGAAGATAATTTAAACACAGACATTGTTCATATCGGCTCAAAAATAAAGGTTAAAGATATTGAATATAACGATATAGTAAGCTATCAGATAGTAGGTTTTGCACAGGCAGATCCCGAAAAAGGAAAAATCTCTGACGAATCTCCCGTTGGCAAGGCTTTGCTTGGACACACTGTTGGAGACACAGTTGAGGTCGAAGTTCCCGCAGGAAAGCTTTTGTTTGAGATTATAGAAATATCAAAGTGAGTTTTAATGTGCGGGCTGAACTTTTCAGCCCGTATTTTTATAATGTAAAGGAGTGCCAAAATGTCAGAAGAAATGAACACAAAGGCAGCACAGGAAAATGAAGTTGAACAGGACATAAACAGTCTTCGTCAGATAAGAGTGGACAAACTCAAAGCTCTTCAAGACGCAGGCAATGATCCTTTTATAATAACAACGGCAAATCAGTCAATAACAGCAAAAGAAATTATTGAGAGATTTGACGAGCTTGAGAATGCAGATGTAAATATCTGCGGTCGTATTATGACTTGGCGTGATATGGGTAAGGCAAACTTTATTGATGTTCACGACCGTTCGGGCAGAATGCAGGTTTATGTTAGAATTAACGATGTAGGAGAAGATACCTACGCAGAATTTAAAAAGTGGGATATTGGCGATATAGTCGAGATTAAAGGCTTTGTATTCCGTACACGCAGGGGCGAAATCTCTGTTCACGCAAAAGAGATAAAGCTTTTGTCAAAATCACTTTTGCCACTTCCGGAAAAATTCCACGGACTTAAAGATACAGATACACGTTATCGTCAAAGGTATCTTGATTTAATAGTTAATCCTGAGGTTAAAGATACATTTATCAAGCGCAGCAAGATAATTTCTTCAATGCGTAAGTATCTTGATAACATAGGATTTATTGAGGTTGAAACCCCAATGCTCAACACTATTCCGGGTGGAGCATCGGCAAGACCATTTATAACTCATCATAATGCACTTAACCTTGATATGTATATGAGAATTGCACCGGAGCTTTATTTAAAGAGACTTATAGTCGGTGGGATGGAAAAGGTTTATGAGATTGGCAGACAGTTCAGAAACGAAGGAATGGATGTAAAACATAATCCGGAGTTTACAACAATTGAGCTTTATGAAGCATATACAGATTATTACGGTATGATGGATATTACCGAGGAGCTTATAAGAAATTCCGCAAAAGAGGCATGTGGAGAGCTTGTAGTTAATTATCAGGGCACAGAGATAGACCTTGGTGTACCTTTTGAAAGACTTACAATGACAGACGCTGTTAAAAAGTTCAGCGGTGTTGATTTTGCAGAGTTTATGGGTGATAACGAAAAGGCAAGAGAAGTTGCAAAACAGCTCGGCTTGGAAGTTAAAAAGGATGCAAGCTGGGGAGATATTCTTAACGAGGCATTTGAAGAAAAAGTTGAGGAAAACCTTGTTCAGCCTACCTTTATTATGGATTATCCTGTTGAGGTTTCTCCACTTACAAAACGTAAACCCGATATGCCACTTCTTACAGAAAGATTTGAGCTTTTCATAACCGCAAGAGAGTTTGCAAATGCCTATTCAGAGCTTAATGACCCAATCGACCAAATGGAACGCTTTAAGCATCAGCTTGCACTTCGTGAGGCCGGTGATGATGAGGCAAATATGCTTGATGACGATTTTGTAAAGTCGCTTGAATACGGTATGCCACCAACAGGTGGAATGGGAATGGGAATCGACAGACTTGCAATGCTCCTTACCGATAGTGCATCAATCCGTGATGTACTTCTGTTCCCAACAATGAAGCCAATTGACTGAGAAGTAATATTTAATCTACTTGTACGAAATTATAAAAGAGTAAATAATCCCAATGGCTTATCAAATATGAAATGTTTGCGACAATTTCATATTACAAAGAGTCAACAAAAAGAGTAAAAGTTTACGATAATTTGGATTTGACTTTGGCTGTAAGATTCTTAAAAACAGCGAAATATTTACATTGCAGGTGGTTGCATTTTAACAATGTAGCCACTTCTTTATATGCCTGCATATTTCTATAATTGATATTGATGATTTTCTTTACAACCCATTTAATATGAATGATGATGAATAAAAACTTTTAAATGGGCGGTTTAGATACTAATTTAAA
>CAYMZO010000050.1:0-9009 GCA_964394885.1 uncultured Eubacteriales bacterium
ACGTCTTTGAACACCGGCATGGTCTATTATAAAATTGTCTTTATAAATTAACTTATCGACTGTAACAAGTTCAAAGCCTTGATTTTTAAGTTCCTTTAGTATCCGTGGTAATACCTTTGAGGTGTTTTCAACTCCGTTGTGGAATAAGATTATATCTCCGTTTTTAGCGTTGGTTGTAACACGGCGATAAATCTCATCCTCTGATAGCTTTTTATAATCAAGACTGTCAACGTTCCACTGTATGACATACATCCCTAAGTCGTTTGCAACTTCTATAACGTTGTTGTTATAATCGCCTGAGGGTGCTCGTAGTAACTTGTTTTTTTTGCCTGTAACTTTCTCAATCTTTTGGTTACAAGCGGTCAGCTGGCTCTCTATTTCACTCTTAGACATTCTTGCAAGGCTGTCGTGAGTGTTTGAATGACTTGCAATGTAGTGTCCTGCATCACTAAATGCTTTTACACAGTCAGGATGTTCATCAACCCATTCTCCAAGTACAAAAAAGGTTGCTTTAGAATCATACTCTTTAAAAATAGATATAATTTCTTCAGTGTCATCGGCACTCCAAGCAGCATCGAATGTGATGGCTATTTGCTTTTTGTCTGTTTCAACATTGTAAATAGGAATAAGTCTGTTACTGCTTGATGTTGTAATACTAATTCCATAAGATGCAAAATATATAATAAATATACCGATTATAAAATATGCACTTAAAACAGCAAGTCGTTTTTTTGTAATAATAAAAACTTTCACAATATACACCTCAAGATATTAAGTTTGTAAAGGAAAGATAAAAATGAAATTGACAGAAATACTCTCCATTGCTTTGGGACTTTCGATGGATGCTTTTGCAGTATCTTTAACGAGCGGAATGATGGTAAAAAAACTTCACACAGCTTATGCGGCTAAACTTGCATTTTTCTTTGGGCTTTTTCAGATGTTGATGCCTGTAATAGGATGGCTTGCAGGAGTTGGATTTTCAGAAAAAGTTACAGCTGTTGATAAATACATAGCTTTTGTTCTTTTGACGGCAATCGGAGTAAAAATGTTTGTTGAAACTTATAAAGACCAAAAGAGCGAAAAGTCAATGGATAAGGCTGATGAGTATGGGCTAAAGGTCATATTCGGGCTTGCAATAGCAACAAGTATTGATGCTCTTGCTGTTGGAGTAACCTTTGCCTGCACAGGTATAACCGTATTTTCAACAATGATAGAATATTGTGCTATTATTGGAGTTATAACATTTGTAATGTGCTTTGCAGGAACGTTCCTGGGTAAAAAATTTGGAACAAAGCTTGCAGATAAAGCGGGGTATCTTGGCGGCGGAATACTTGTTATTATGGGATTTAAGATGCTAATTGAAAAATTAATAGAAACTTTTGCATAATTTTTTAAATTAAAGGTTGCTTTTTTTTTCTTAGTATGATAGAATTCTTATGCTATATATATGAGTTTATGTAGCTTTTGCATTCGAAAGAGGTGAAAGAAATGAAGGAAGGAATACACCCCGAGTACAAACCAACCACAGTTAAGTGTGCTTGTGGAGCGGTTATAGAGACATCTTCAACAAAAGAAGATCTACGCGTTGATATCTGCTCAAAGTGTCATCCGTTCTTTACCGGCAAGCAGAAACTTGTTGATACAGGCGGACGTGTTGACAGATTTAATAAGCGCTTTAATATGCAGAAAAAGGGCGAATAATATCTAAAAACAGGACGGTACTTTTTTGGGTGCCGTCTTATTGTTTTTTTAAAAGCTTTCAGGAGGTCTACGAGTGGCAGAATACAGGACAATAAAATACGAATCGAATGATGAGTATATTGTTAAGCGTTCACGATTTATCGGGTATGCTTCACCTGTAACAACCCAAGAGCAGGCTGTTGAATTTATAAACTCAATAAAATCTAAGCACTGGGATGCAACACACAATGTTTTTGCATACATATTAAGGGACGGGCAAATTAGACGATACTCTGATGACGGAGAGCCACAGGGTACGGCTGGAATGCCCGTCTTAGATGTTTTGGTAAAAGAAGAACTTATAGATTGTGTAGTTGTTGTAACGAGATATTTCGGAGGAATAATGCTTGGTGCAGGTGGACTTGTAAGGGCGTATTCACACAGTGCTAAAATAGCGGTTGATGCCTGTAAGATAATTACAATGTCTTTGTGTGTAAATGCAAGACTTTGTTGTGATTATACCTTTTATGGAAGAGTGCCGTCCCTTATTGCAGAGTTTGGCGGACTAAGCGAAAATGTCGATTATTCAGACAATGTTACAGTTGATTTTAAAGTTTCTAAAGATAGATACGATGAGTTTGAAAAAAAACTTGTGGATTTAAGCTGCGGAAAAGTAAAAAGTATAATCTTGTCTGAAGAATATGCCGAAATTTAATATATTGTAATTGATGTTCCGGCACCGTTTACGATTACTTTAATATTGTAATCATCTGCTTTTTCAACTGTTGTTGAGTTTTTCTTATATGTATCTTCTTTTTCAAGCCCTAACTTCTTAAAAGTTTTTTCAGCGTCTTCAAGGTTGGTAGAATTATAAGCGTACATCATAGAACAAAATAAAGACTTTACGTCGCTTGTTTCCAGTTTTAGCGAGGATAGAATGCAAAGGGTACACGAAGATACAACTTTTACGTCGCTTTTTTCAGATACAGTCATTAAATATTCTCCACCGCTCTCAGCATTAAAAAAACAACTGTATTTTGTAATTTCATCATTTTCTTCACGAGTTATGTGTTCTTCATCTATTTGAAATTCTTTGTTTTGATTGTTAAAACGTTCCTCAAAAATTATAAAATCAGTATCACCTACATAAGAACAGGAAAACAGAAGAGTTAAAACTCATAAAACGCAGAAGATTTTAAAAAAGCGACGCATTAAAAAGACCCCTTTGAAATTATTAAAATGAGCAAAAATATACAATACATCGTATGAATGTAATGGTATAGTAAATATATATGTAGAATTTATGTTTTAAAGCCTTAATTTACTTGAAATTTTTTCCATAATTAAATATTATGTATGTATCAATTTATTTTTAGGGAGAGATTGTATTATGAAAAAAGTTGCAGTCATTATGGGAAGCGATAGTGATTTTCCAACAGTCAGTGCAGCAATTAAACAGCTTAAAGATTTAAACATTCCTTTTGAGGTTCACGTTATGTCTGCACATAGAACCCCGGAAATATCCGCTGAATTTTCAAAAAATGCAGCAAGCAATGGCTTTGGAGTAATTATTGCGGCAGCAGGAAAAGCCGCACATCTTGCAGGGGTACTTGCAGCTCATACAACAATCCCTGTAATAGGAATTCCAATTAAATCATCAACACTTGACGGACTTGATGCCCTGCTTGCAACAGTACAGATGCCGAGCGGTATACCTGTTGCAACGGTCGCAATTGACGGTGCACAAAATGCCGCAATTTTAGCAGCACAGATTTTAGCCTTGTCTGACACTGAACTTGCAGACAAGCTCTTAAAAATGAAAGAGGAAATGAACAATAAAATCATAGAAAAAGATAAGGCACTTCAGTCAAAAGTAAATGAAATTTAGTGGAGATGTTTGATATGCAAAATAAAGTTCACGAAGAATGCGGAATTTTTGGAGCTTACAGTAACAATTCAAACGGACAAAAGCTTGTAAATGAGGCCTACCTTGCATTGTTTGCTATTCAGCATAGAGGACAAGTAAGCTGTGGTATCGCTTTGAGCAATGACGGTAGCGTTAAGTATCACAGGGAATTAGGGCTTGTTTTTGAAGTGTTTACACCGGAAGCAATAAATAAGCTTATCGGAGATGGCGTCGGAGATATGGTGTTGGGCCACGTCAGATATTCACCGAGTGGTGAAGGTGGAGTTTATAATTCTCAGCCACTGGTTATGAGATATGCCAAAGGTTCTATGTCTATTGCAAATAACGGACAGCTTACAAATAGAGCCGAAATAAAAAATCACCTTGAAAAGCACGGAGCAATTTTTCAAACCAATACTGATGCGGAGCTTATTGCATATTTGGTTGCAAGGGAAAGGCTTAATACAGGTGGAGTTGAACAGGCAATAAATAATATAATGCCAAAGCTTAAGGGTGCATATTCTTTTGTTATGATGACACCACACAAGCTGATTGCAGTCAGAGATCCGCAGGGATTTAGACCATTGTGCATAGGTGAGCTTAATGGAGAATATATGGTTTGTTCTGAAAGTTGTGCTTTTGACAGTATCGGAGCAAATTTTGTAAGAGATATTGAGCCGGGTGAAATAATAATAATAGATAGTAACGGACTTAGAAGTATAAAAGACCATTGTGGTCAAAAAACATCTTTTTGTGTTTTTGAATACATATACTTTGCACGTCCTGATTCAACAATAGACGGAGTAGGAGTTCATCTTTCAAGGCAACGTGCAGGTGCAAAGCTTGCACAGGAAAATCCTGTTGACGCAGACATTGTCATCGGAGTACCGGATTCGGGAAACGATGCAGCAATAGGTTATGCAAATGAATCCGGCATTCCGTTTGGAATGGGATTTATAAAGAATAAATATATAGGAAGAACCTTTATTCAGGATTCACAAATTCGAAGAGAGCGTTCTGTACATATAAAGTTAAATCCTCTTGCATCTGCCGTTAATGGAAAACGAGTTATTTTAATAGATGACTCAATCGTAAGAGGTACGACAATTAAAAAGATAGTAGGACTTATAAGAGATGCAGGAGCAACCGAGGTACACGTCAGAATATCATCTCCTCCGTTTATCAATGTTTGCTATTATGGTACGGATATAAGTTCGAAAGATGATTTGATAGCCTGCAGAATGACACAGCAGGAAATTCAAGAGTCAATCGGAGCGGATTCGTTAGGATATTTAAGTGTCGACAGTCTGAGAGAAATAGCTTATGAATCAAATTTAGACTTTTGTGATGCTTGCTTTACAGGAGAATATCCAACAGATATACCAATAGAAGAAAATGAAGATAAATTTGCAAGAAAACTTGAAAGCTTATAATAATAACGAGGAGATATTGAGAGTATGAAAAGTTACAGTGAGAGTTATAAGAATGCAGGGGTTGACGTAACTGCCGGTTACGAAGCTGTTGAGCTTATGAAAAAGCACGTTAAGAGAACAAGCACAGAGGGTGTTATGTCAGGTCTTGGCGGATTTGGCGGACTTTTTATGCCAAATATGAAGGGCATTGATGAGCCTGTACTTGTATCAGGAACAGACGGCGTAGGAACAAAGCTTAAATTAGCTTTCTTGATGGACAAGCACGATACAGTCGGAATTGACTGCGTAGCAATGTGTGCAAATGATGTAGCTTGTTCCGGAGCAAAGCCTTTGTTTTTCTTAGACTACATTGCAGTTGGTAAGAATGTTCCATCAAAGGTTGCAGAGATAGTTTCGGGAGTTGCAGAGGGCTGTGTTCAAGCAGGTTGTGCTCTTGTCGGCGGAGAAACAGCAGAGATGCCGGGATTTTATCCTATTGATGAATATGACCTTGCAGGATTTTGCGTTGGAATGGCAGATAAGAAAAAGCTTGTTGATTCAAACAACTTAAAAGAGGGCGATGCAATTATTGCCGTTGCTTCATCAGGCGTTCATTCAAACGGATTTTCACTTGTTCGTAAGGTGTTTAATATAACAGCTGATAGACTTAAGGTATATTCAGATGAGCTTGGTAAGACTTTGGGAGAAGAACTCCTTACACCAACAAGAATATATGTAAAGCCACTTTTAGAGCTTATGTCAAAGATTGATGTACACGCTATTTCTCATATCACAGGCGGTGGATTTTACGAGAATATTCCACGTATGCTCAAGGATAATACAAGAGCAGTAATAGACAAATCAAAGGTTGAAGTTAAACCGATATTTAAAATCATTCAAAATGAGGGTATTGGTGAACACGATATGTTTAACACCTTTAATATGGGTGTTGGACTTTGCATCGCTGTTGCATCAGACAAGGCTGATGAGGCAGTAAGAATACTTAATGCTTGCGGAGAAAAGGCATATATTATGGGTGAAATCAAAGCTGGTGAGCAAGGAGTAGACATATGCTAAACATTGTTGTGCTTGTGTCCGGAGGAGGAACAAATCTTCAGGCTCTTATAGATGCTCAGAACAGTGGGAAAATTAAAAACGGAAAAATAACAAAGGTTATTTCAGACAGAGAGGGTGCTTATGCACTCACTCGTGCTGAAAATTCAGGAATAGAAACAAAGGTAATTGCAAGAAAGAACTTTTCGACGATTAAAGAGCATAATAAAGCCCTTTTAGAAGAGCTGGTTGCGTGCAATGCTGATTTAATTGTGCTGGCAGGCTTTCTGTCTATTCTTGATAAAGACGTAACCGACGCATTCAATAATAAAATTATGAATGTTCATCCATCCTTGATACCGGCTTTTTGCGGTGATGGTTTTTATGGACTTCGTGTACATAAGGCGGCTCTTGAAAAGGGAGTTAAGGTAACCGGTGCAACCGTTCATTTTGTAAACGAGATAACAGATGGTGGAGCAATAATATTGCAAAAGGCTGTTGAAATTCAAAATGAGGATACTCCTGAAATTTTGCAAAAAAGAGTTATGGAGCAAGCTGAATGGGAAATACTTCCCAAAGCAGTTTCGCTTTTTTGTGAAGGCAGAGTAAAGGTTGTAGGCAACAAAACAGAGATTATATAACTTAAATATATGGTGTGTGGAAAGGAACTGAAAATATGGAAATCATAAAAATTAAAGACGATTTAAAGTCAAACTCATACCCCGGCAGAGGAATAATTTTGGGTAAGAGTGCAGACAGTGAAAGTGCTGTTATAGCTTATTTTATAATGGGTAGAAGCGAAAATAGCCGTAACAGAATTTTTACAGAGTTTGAACAGGGCATAAGAACACAGGCATTTGACCCTGCAAAGCTTGTTGACCCATCGCTTATAATTTATGCACCTGTCAGAGTGCTTGGAAACGATACAATCGTTACAAACGGAGACCAGACAGATACAGTGTATGATTTTCTTAAAGACGGAAAAAGCTTTGAGCAGGCACTTCGTACAAGAACCTTTGAGCCTGATGAGCCAAACTACACACCCAGAGTTTCAGGAATTGTAACAACAAACGGAGATTTTTCTTATAAGCTTTCAATTTTAAAGAGTGCAAACGGAAATCCGCAGTCCACTCAAAGATTTTTCTATGAATATAGCAATCCGATAAACGGACAAGGTCATTTTATTCATACATATAAATGCGACGGAAATCCAATTCCTTCTTATGAAGGCGACCCGACCTTAGTAGAGATTAACGGAAACATTGATGAGTTTACAAATGAAGTATGGGGAAACCTTAATAGTGATAATAAGGTCTCTTTGTTCACACGCTTTATCAACATAAAAACAGGAAAATACGAAACAAGAATAATCAATAAAAACAACTAAAAGAGGGGTAAAATGATGAAAGAGCTTTCACTTAAATATGGTTGTAATCCAAACCAAATTCCATCAAGAATATTTATGTCAAACGACAATGATTTGCCAATCGAGGTTTTAAACGGTCGTCCCGGATATATTAACTTTATGGACGCATTTAATAGCTATCAGCTTGTTAAAGAGCTTAAAAAGGCAACAGGTGAAGTTGCAGCAGCATCTTTTAAGCACGTAAGTCCTGCGGGAGCTGCAATCGGAACACCGCTTTCAGACACTCTTAAAAAGATTTATTTTGTTGATGATTTAGAGCTTACACCGCTTGCAAGTGCTTATGCAAAGGCAAGAGGAGCAGACAGAATGTCATCATACGGTGATTTCATTGCTCTTTCCGATATATGTGATACAGCAACAGCAAAGCTTATTCAGCGTGAAGTTTCAGACGGAATTATTGCTCCGGGCTATGAGCCTGAAGCTCTTGAAATATTGAAGTCTAAGAGAAAAGGTACATATAATATCATTAAGATAGACGAAAACTACGAGCCTGAAAAAATCGAACGTAAGCAGATTTACGGCATAACATTTGAGCAGGGAAGAAACAGCCTTGAAATAAACAGGGAAATGCTTGACAAGATTGTTACTGAAAACAAAAATTTACCTGAAAATGCAAAGAATGACCTTCTCATATCTCTTATAACTCTTAAATATACACAGTCAAACTCTGTTTGTTATGTTAAGGACGGACAGGCAATTGGTGTTGGTGCAGGACAGCAGTCAAGAGTTCATTGCACAAGACTTGCAGGAAACAAGGCTGATAATTGGTATTTAAGACAGAACGAAAAAGTTCTCAACCTTCCTTTTAAGGCTGACATTCGTCGTCCTGACAGAGATAACACAATCGACGTTTATATCTCAGACGATTATGAGGACGTACTTGCAGATGGCATTTGGCAAAACTTCTTTACAGAAAAACCACAGCCATTTACAAAGGAAGAAAAGAAAGCGTGGCTTAATACACTTAGCGGTGTTTCACTCGGTTCTGATGCATTTTTCCCGTTTGGAGATAATATCGAAAGAGCTAAGAGATCAGGTGTACAGTTTATTGCACAGCCAGGCGGCTCAATTCGTGATGATAATGTAATTGATACCTGTAATAAATACAATATGACAATGGCATTTACAGGAATAAGACTTTTCCATCATTAATCCCGAAAGGTTGTTAATAATATTATGAAGATACTAATGGTTGGCTCCGGTGGCAGAGAGCACGCACTTGTAAAAAAATTAAAGGAAAGTCCAAAGGTAGAAAAAATTTATTGTGCACCCGGTAACGGTGGAATAGAATGCGATGCAAAATGCTTTCCGATTAATGTTATGGACATTGATGCTATGATTAATCTTGCAAAAGAGCTTGAAATTGACCTTGTATTTGTTGCACCTGATGACCCTCTTGCAGCCGGTATGGTTGACAAAATGGAGGAAAAGGGAATAAGAGCTTTTGGACCAAGTGCAAAGGCTGCCGAAATTGAAAGCAGTAAAGTCTTTTCAAAAAATTTAATGAAAAAATATAATATTCCGACAGCAGG
>CAYMZO010000051.1:0-8999 GCA_964394885.1 uncultured Eubacteriales bacterium
GTAAAAAAATGAAAATAATCTGTAACACAGAAGAATTATGTGAAGTATGCCAAAATGTTCAAAGAGTAGTATCCTCAAAAACATCAATTCCGGCTATTGAAGGAATTTTATTAAAAGCACTTGAAAATGAAATTATTTTAACAGGATACGATTTAGAAGTTGGAATAAATACATCAATACCTGCAAAGGTCGAAGAGACAGGAAGCATAATAATAAATGCAAGAATACTTTGTGATATTCTTAAAAAGCTTCCCGGAGAAAAAGTAATAATAGAAGCAGACGAACGTCAGCTATGCGTTATAAGATGTGGAGAAGTTGAATATAAGCTTGTTGGCATTGACGCAGAAGAATATCCTGAACTTCCAACAGTTTCGGGTGGATACCCTATTGTTGTTGATTGCGATATTCTTAAAGATATGATAAGACAAACTATCTTTGCTGTTGCCGTTAATGATTCTAAAATTGTACATACAGGTCTTAAATTTGAAATTTCAAACGGAATTATAAAAGTAATTGCCGTTGACGGATTTAGGCTTGCAATAAGAAAAGAAAATATTGATTATAGCGGAGAAGATATGTCGTTTATTGTTCCGGCAAAAACACTTTCCGAAGTTACAAAGCTTATGGAATTAAACGATGTAGTTTCAATGAATGTCGGCAAAAGACATATTATTTTTCAAATAGGTAATTACAGCATTATTTCAAGACTTTTAGATGGCGAATTTTTAGATTATAACGCAGCTGTTCCAAAGAGTCTTACAACAGAGGTTAAAGTTAATGTTAAAATGCTCATAGAAAGTATAGAAAGAACCTCACTTTTAATTACCGACAGATTAAAAAGTCCTTTACGCTGTATTTTTGAAGATAATATAATTAAAATTTCAACGGTTACAGCACTTGGAATGGCAAATGATAAAGTATTTGCAGAAATTGAAGGAAACAGAGTTGAAATAGGATTTAATAATAGATTTTTACTTGATGCACTTAAAGCTTGCGACGTTGAAGATGTAAAAATTAAATTAAATGGTTCGCTTTCTCCTATTATCATTGTTCCAACTGAAAATGATGATGATAGATTTTTGTTTCTTGTATTACCTGTGAGGTTAAAAAATGAAAATTAAAAATATTAAAGTATCAAAAAAAGAGCCTGAAATTTTATCAATTAAAGGCGATACAATTCAGCTTGATGCTGCTTTAAAATTATCCGGCATTGTTGGAACAGGCGGTCAGGCAAAGCTTATAGTTCAAGCAGGCGATGTAAGACTTAACGGAGAAGTTTGCGATAAACGCACCAAAAAATTAAAGAACGGCGACGTATTCCAATTTGAAAATAAACTTTATGAGGTGCGTACCGATGAGAGTAAACTCTCTTAAAGCAAAAAACTTCAGAAATATTCAAAATATTCAAATAGAGCCTTGTGAAAATGTAAATATAATTTTCGGAGAAAATGCACAGGGTAAAACAAATCTTCTTGAAAGTATTTGGCTTTTTACAGGTTGCAGGTCTTTTCGTGGTTCAAAAGAAAATGAATTTATAAAATTCGGTGAAGAATTTGCATCTCTTGAACTTAATTTTTTTGGAAACGGAAGGGACCAAACCGCAAAAATAAAAATAGATGAAAAACGTCGTCCCGAATTAAACGGAGTTTCGCTTTCATCGGTTTCAAAACTTGCAGGAGAATTTTTTGCAGTTGTTTTTGCACCAACTCACCTTTCTTTAATAAAAGAAGGTCCATCACAAAGACGAAAATTTTTAGATATAGCTCTGTGTCAGTTAAAACCAAGATATGCAAATGCACTTATGCAATATAATCGTGCAATTTTGCAAAGAAATGCACTTTTAAAAGATATTACTTATCATAGCGAACTCTTAGATACTCTTGATGTATGGGACGATAAATTATGTACACTCGGTGCTGTAATAATTGCCGAGAGAGTTAATTATATAAATCGGCTTGAACCTTTTATTGAAGAAATATATGGCGGACTTTCACAGAAAAGAGAAATAATGAAAGCAACATATTTTTCACCGATAAAAATTAATTCAAATACAGAATCAGAAATAAAGCAAGAGATGTTTAAAAATCTTATGAATGCTCGAAAACAGGATATTTTAAGTGGAAGTACAAGCATTGGCCCACATAGAGATGATTTAAACATTGAAATAAATAATCTTCCTGCAAGAAATTTCGGTTCACAAGGTCAACAGCGTTCTTGTGCACTTGCCTTGAAACTTTCAGAGGCAGAAATAATCAAAAGTATAACAGGTCAACAGCCTGTTGCTCTGCTCGATGATGTTATGAGTGAACTCGATAATACAAGGCAGGACTATATACTTAATCACATTTCAGAAAAACAAGTTTTTATAACTTGTTGCGAGCCTTCAACACTTTTAAAAATGTGTGGAGGAAAGGCATTCGAATTGAAAGAAGGTGCATTATGTACCTGCATTTAGGTCAGGACACTGTCGTTAGCTTTGATGATATTATAGGAATTTTTGACCTTGATAATACTACGGTTTCAAAAGTTACCAGAGATTATCTTACAAAAGCTGAAAAAAGCGGCAAAGTTGTAAATGTTTCAACTGAATTGCCAAAGTCTTTTGTTTTGTGTAACCACAAAAATGAAAACAAAATTTATATTTCTCAAATTTCTTCATCAACACTGTTAAAGAGAACAGGAGAGTCATACGGATTGTAAAAATTCCAATTAATGAAGAAAAGTTTTATAACGGAGGTTTTATACATTGGATATTCAAAATTCCAATCTCGAGGAAATGGACACTCATGTAACAGAAACGTATGATGCGAGTCAAATTCAAGTACTTGAGGGTTTGGAGGCAGTTAGAAAAAGACCTGGTATGTATATCGGTTCAACAGGACCAAAGGGTTTACATCACCTTGTCTATGAAATTGTTGACAATTCAATTGACGAGGCACTTGCAGGTTTTTGTACACACATAGAGGTTAAAATTCTGCCCGGAGATGTAATTGAAGTTCGTGATAATGGTCGTGGTATTCCTGTTGGTATGAATGAAAAAATGGGAATGTCAACTGTTACGGTTGTCTTAACTGTTTTGCACGCAGGTGGTAAATTCGGAGGAAGCGGATACAAGGTTTCCGGAGGACTTCACGGAGTTGGTTCTTCTGTTGTTAATGCTCTTTCCGAATGGTTTGAGGTTGAAGTATCTCAAAACGGACATATCTATGCACAAAAATTTGAAAGAGGAAACGCTGTAAGCGACCTTGATATTATAGGCGATACAAATGACAGCGGTACTTTAATCAGATTTAAAGCAGACTCTGAAATTTTCACAGATACAACAGTTTATGAATTTGAAATACTTGAAAAAAGGCTTCGTGAACAGGCATTTTTAAATGCCGGTCTTTCAATCAGTTTAAGTGATTTAAGAGACGAAGAAAATATTGTTGAAAAGGAATATTGCTACGAAGGTGGTATTTCTTCTTTTGTCAGTTTTATTAACACAAGCAGAGGTCTTTCTCCTCTTCATAGTGAGCCAATAGCTTTTTCTACCGTTAAAGACGACAGAAGCGTTGAAATTGCAATGATGTATAACGACAGCTACAATGAAATTATGCTGAGCTTTGCAAACAACGTTCGTACAATAGACGGTGGTACTCATGAAACAGGCTTTAAAACAGCTCTTACAAGAGTGTTTAACGACTATGGCAGAAAGTACGGAATATTAAAAGATAACGATAAAAACCTTTCAGGAGAAGATGTTCGTGAAGGACTAACAGCTGTTATAAGTGTTAAGCTTACAGAAGCTCAGTTTGAAGGACAAACTAAGGGCAAACTTGGAAATACTGACATAACACCGCTTGTTTCAAAAGCAGTTTATGACAAGCTTATGACATATTTTGAAGAAAATCCTGCTGTTGCAAAAGCAATTTACGGCAAAGCACTTGATGCTGCAAGAGCAAGAGAGGCAGCAAGAAAGGCAAGAGACCTTGCAAGAAGAAAGGGAGCACTCGAAAGTAACTCTCTTCCGGGAAAACTTGCCGACTGTACAGAAAGAGACCCGAGTTTTACCGAAATATATATCGTTGAGGGAGATTCAGCGGGTGGTTCTGCAAAGCTTGGAAGAGATAGAAAATATCAGGCAATTCTTCCACTTTGGGGAAAGATGTTAAACGTTGAAAAAGCAAGGCTTGACAAGGTTATAGGAAACGAAAAGCTTATGCCTGTTGTTACAGCACTCGGAACCGGTATAGGCGATGAATTTGATTTGTCAAAGCTAAGATACAACAAAATTGTAATTATGGCGGATGCCGATGTCGACGGTGCACATATCCGTACATTGCTTTTAACATTCTTCTTCCGCTATATGCGTCCACTTGTTGATGAAGGACATATTTATATAGCACAACCACCACTTTACAGATTAACAAAGGGCAAAAAACATTACTATGCCTTTTCCGATGAAGAAAGAGATAGCATAATTTCAGAAATGGAAGGTAATTGCGATATTCAGCGTTACAAAGGTCTTGGTGAGATGGACGCTGAACAGCTTTGGGAAACAACAATGAATCCCGAATTCAGAACAATGCTTCGTGTTACCCTTGAGGATGCAGTTGAAGCAGATGAGACATTCTCAATTTTAATGGGAGACAAGGTTGAACCACGTCGTGAATTTATTGAGAAAAACGCAAAATATGTTCAAAATCTGGATATTTGATTAATCTTTTAAAATCAAAATATTCAAAATAAGAGGTTGTTTTATAATGAATTTTGAAGACCAGAAAATTATAAATGTTGAAATAAACGGTGAAATGAAAAAGTCATTTCTCGATTATTCAATGTCTGTTATAATAGCAAGAGCATTGCCGGACGTTAGAGACGGTTTAAAGCCGGTCCATAGAAGAATTCTCTATACAATGCACGAAAATTCTCTTTATCCTGAAAAGCCGTACAGAAAGTGTGCTGACACCGTCGGTTCTGTTTTGGGACGTTACCATCCACATGGTGATGCCTCTGTTTACGATGCTATGGTAAGGCTTGCACAGGACTTTTCAATGAGATATATGCTTGTTGACGGCCACGGAAACTTCGGTTCAGTGGATGGAGACCCGCCTGCTGCTTACCGTTATACAGAGTCAAAAATGAGCAAAATTTCAATGAATATGCTCACAGATATAGAAAAAGAAACAGTTGATTTTGTTGGAAACTATGACGACAGATTAAAAGAGCCAACTGTTCTTCCTGCACGTTTTCCAAACCTTTTGGTAAACGGTTCAACAGGTATTGCCGTTGGTATGGCAACAAATATTCCACCGCATAATATGCGTGAAGTAATTGACGGAATGTGTGCTTTAATAGACAATCCTGAAATTGAGCTTGCAGAGCTTATGGAATATATTAAGGGACCTGATTTTCCGACTTCGGGTATAATTATGGGAAGAAGCGGAATAAGAGCTGCTTATGCAACAGGCAGAGGAAGAGTTATTGTAAGAGCTCGTGCTGAAATTGTTGAAAATAAAAATGGAAGATATGCAATCAATATTTCAGAACTTCCTTATCAGGTTAACAAGGCAAGGCTTATTGAAAATATTGCCGAACTTGTTAAAGATAAACGAATTGAAGGCATTTCAGACATCAACGACTATTCTTCAAGAGAAGGTATGCACGTCGTTATCGACTTAAAGCGTGATGCAAATCCTGAGGTTGTTTTAAATCAGCTTTATACTTATACCCAAATGCAGACAACCTTTGGCGTCATAATGCTTGCAATTGTAAACGGCGAACCAAAAGTTTTGACTCTAAAAGAAATTTTAGAAAATTATATAGAATTCCAGTGTGAAGTTATTACAAGACGTACACAGTTTGACCTCAAAAAGGCACAGGAAAGAGCTCACATTCTTGAAGGACTTATGATAGCTCTTGACTTTATTGATGAGGTTATTGAGATACTCAGAAATTCGCCTGACCAGCCAACAGGTAAGCAAAGACTTATGGAACGCTTTGGTCTTGATGATGTTCAATCACAGGCGATTGTTCAAATGCGTCTTGGTCAGCTTACAGGTCTTGAAAGAACAAAGATTGAAGACGAATTGAAAGCTCTTAAAGAAAAAATTGAATATTTCCTTGAAATTCTCGGAAATCACCAGATGGTTCTTGATATTATCAAGGAAGAGGCAATGGTAATAAGAGATAAGTACGGGGATGACAGAAGAACAGAAATTCTTAATGTAAGCGGTGAAGTTGACATTGAGGACCTTATTCCTGAAGAGGAATGTGTTTTCACTCTTACAACTTTGGGATACATTAAACGTCAACCTGTTGACACATACCACATTCAAAGACGTGGTGGCAGGGGAGTTATGGGAATGACTCGTCGAGAAGAAGACGTTGCAGAAACAATGTTTACCTGCTCAACTCACGAATATGTAATGTTCTTTACAAGCACAGGAAGAACTTACAGAATGAAGGGCTATGAAATTCCTGAAGGAAGCAGAACAAGTAAGGGAATGAATATTGTAAACTTGCTTTCTGTATCCGGAGACGAAAAAGTATCTGCAATGATAAGAGTCCCTGAAATTGAAGGCGACAAATATCTCTGTATGGTAACCCGCAAGGGAATAATAAAAAGAACAAGACTTGACGCCTATAAAAATGTTCGTAAAAACGGAGTTATTGCAATCAATCTTGATGAGGACGACGAACTTGCATGGGTAAGACTTACAAACGGTAACGATGAATTGCTTATTGCAACAAAAGACGGTATGAGCATTCGCTTTAACGAAAATGATGCAAGACCTATCGGAAGAACAGCAAGAGGTGTTAAAGCTATAACTCTCGGAGATGGAGACGAAGTTGTCGGAATGTCAATACTTCGTGAAGGCGGAAAAGTTTTAACAGTTTCTGAAACAGGATACGGAAGAAGAAGTGAAATTTCCGATTATCGTTTGCAGTCAAGAGGCGGAAAAGGACTTATAAATTACAGAACAGCTCAGTTTGGCAAGGTTGCAGCAATAAAAGTTGTCGATGATGACGATGATATAATAATGATTTCATCTGATGGCATAATAATAAGGATACCTGTTGAACAAGTCAGTGTTTTTGCAAGACCTTCAAAGGGAGTTAGAGTTATGAAGGTAAGCAAGGATGAGATTGTTGCAACACTTTCTCGAACACCACACGAGGAAGAAGAGATTGAGGAAGAAATAGACGAAGAAAATGCACAAAATCCTCAAGAAGACGGCAATGAACAATCTCAAGAAGTTTCAACAACAGAGGATAATGCTTAAAATTTTTGGATGTGATTGTTGAATGGAAAATAATAAGGACTCAAATCAGCCAAATGGCTTTGATGAGTTGAAAAATTCCGAGCAAAATCAAAACAATAGCAAAAAGCAAAAAATTGTTGAAGCAAATGAAATAGAAAAGGTAAAAAATTCGGATGAAGAATTGAAAAAAGATGAAATACTTCTTTCAGAATCCGAAAATAAAAACGAAGATAGCTATGAAGATTTTAATTCAAAAAATCTTCAGAGCTATATCGAAGATGACAGTAAGTATATACAAGAAATTAAGCCTTTGTTCGAAGATGAAAAAGACTTGGAAAAAAGCAAAAAGAGTCTGGGCAAACGTATTTCAGACTATTGGAAAAGAAATGACAATACAGCATCAAAAATTATAATCACCATTTTAATTGCCTTGCTTGTTGCATTGATTATCGTTGGAATATATTTTTATTCAAGGCTTTCACTGCTTGGTACAAATCACGATGAGATTTCGACCACAGTTGAAGAAGATGTCATTTATGAAGACGTAAACTTCTCTATGATGAATGACATTACAGACGCCCATTCGTTAAATGAAATACTTAAAAAATGGGCAACAAATAATGGCGAAAAAATGAGCAGTAAAAATGTTATCAATGTCTTGCTAATTGGGGTTGACAGTCAAAGCAGGCTTTCAGACTCAATGATGCTGTTATCTCTTAATAAAAGCACAAAGAAAATCAATATGATTTCATTTTACAGGGACAGTTACACCTATATTCAACCCGAATCAAAGAAGCCACGTTATGCAAAGCTTAATTCAGCGTTTGTTTCCGGCGGACCTTCCTGTGTTGTCAATACGATTGAAAATGATTATAAAATTAAAATTGACGACTATGCCTATGTTGATTATGATACATTTCCAAAGGTGATTGACGCTTTGGGTGGAGTAAAAGTAGACTTGCAAAGCTATGAAGCAGATTATATGAACAGGGAATATGGTTATAATTTCAAGGCAGGAAATGTTACTCTTACCGGCGACCAAACATTGTGGTATTGCCGAATAAGATATTCAGACAAAGATGGGGATATTAGCAGAACACGCAGGCAGAGAGCTGTGATAACCTCTATTATAGACAGTGCAAAAAATGCAAATATGTCTAAGCTTGACAGCTTGATTACAACACTTTTTCCAAATATAAAAACGAGTATGTCCAAAACTCAGGTTGTGTCCTATGCAACTCAGGCACTTTCAAAAGATTGGCTGAATTTTGAAATAGTTCAGGCAAGTATGCCTACAACAGATACAAGTAAAGGTGGATATATAGGTTCGCAATGGGTTTGGATTTGTGATTATCCTGGAGCTGCATATCAGCTTCAAACCTTGCTTTATGGCAAGTCGAATATAAAGCTTGAAGCGGATAGAATTTCTGCAATTAACCTTAAACCAACTACAACAGCTACAAAAAGTTATTCAAACAGTAGCACAAAAATAAAATCTACAACATCTCAAGCACCAACACAAACTTCATCAACACAAGCTTCATCAAGCGAACAAAGCAATCAAAACGGTGGTCAAAATTCAGGTAATAGTAATAACGGAGCAGGAGCTGTAATCTCTGAAAGTGAAAAAAGAGTTTACACATTGCCCGATTTTAACAAGCTATTTCCTTAAAAAGATAAGATAATAGGGAGACAATAAAAATCTTATTTGAGAATATTAAGAGATGAAAAGATAAGAATGTAAGTAAACAT
>CAYMZO010000052.1:0-7611 GCA_964394885.1 uncultured Eubacteriales bacterium
GTGTTATTTATAAAATAATTAAGAAAAGCAGCCCCAATCAGACTGCGGAAGAGGAGTCATTTATAATGATATATAATAATTTTTCAGAACTGATTGGCAAAACTCCACTATTGGAGCTTTCGAATTTTTATAAAAGAGAAAATGAAAACTCTCCAAGACTTTTGGCAAAACTTGAGTATTTTAATCCGGCAGGAAGTATTAAGGACAGAGTAGCTGTTAAAATGTTAGACGATGCTGAAAAAATGGGTTTTGTTAATAAAAATACAGTAATAATAGAACCTACAAGTGGAAATACGGGAATTGGTCTTGCTGCAGTTGCAGCTTCAAGAGGATATATGATTATACTTACAATGCCTGAAACGATGAGCATTGAAAGAAGAAAATTGCTTAAGGCATACGGTGCACAAATTGTATTGACAGACGGTTGCAAGGGTATGCAGGGAGCAATAGACCGTGCAAAAGAGTTGGCAATGATAACAGAAAATAGTTTTATGCCAAGTCAGTTTGAAAATCCGTCAAATCCCAAGGCACACATAGAAAGTACAGGCCCTGAGATTTGGGAGGATACAGAAGGAAAGGTAGACATAGTCGTTGCAGGAGTTGGAACAGGCGGAACAATAACCGGAATAGGTGAATATTTAAAGTCGAAAAATCCAAACATAAAAATTGTCGCAGTTGAACCGACAGAATCACCGGTTCTGTCCGGCGGAGAACATTCTGCACACGGAATAATGGGAATAGGAGCCGGATTTGTTCCCGATGTTTTAAACAAAAATATATACGATGAGGTAATACAAGTTACTACGGATGATGCAATTCACGCTGCCAAAGAGCTTGCCAAAAAAGAAGGCGTTTTGGTTGGCATATCTTCAGGAGCAGCAGCTTTTGCAGCAAAGGAACTTGCTCAAAGAGCTGAAAATAACGGTAAACAAATTGTCTTCATCTGTCCTGACACAGGGGAAAGATATTTGTCAACTCCACTTGCAAACGATTGATTAAAAATATAAAAGGAATGGCACAGGAACAATAATCCTGTGCCTGTTTTTAAATATGGGATACTACACATTAAATGATTATATACGAAATGCGTATGGAGAAAAGCTTTATAAAATATCTTTGAACGGTGGTATGTCTTGCCCGAATAGGGATGGGAAAATAGATACAAGAGGATGTATTTTTTGCAGTAGTGGAGGTTCTGGAGATTTCGCAGAAAGTTCGGAGCTTTCAATTGAAAATCAGATTAACCTTGCCAAGCAAAGGGTAGGGTCAAAGTTCAAAGGTAAGAGATACATTGCATATTTTCAAGCGTATACAAATACCTATGCACCTGTTTCCTATTTAAAAGGGCTTTTTGAAAAAGTAATAGAACGGGACGATATTGTAATTTTATCTATTGCAACCAGACCGGATTGCCTGCCCGATGATGTTGTTGAACTCATAGCTGATTTGAACAGGAAAAAGCCTGTCTGGGTTGAATTAGGGTTTCAGACTTCAAATGAAATAACAGCAGAATATATAAGACGAGGATATGACAACAAGTGCTTTGACGAGGCAGTTAAAAAGCTGAAGTCAACAGGAGCTCACATTGTTGCACATATTATTTTAGGGCTTCCGAATGAAACTGAAAAAGATATGCTTGAAACGGTTGAATATGTTGCACATAGTGGGGTTGACGGTATAAAAATACAATTACTTCACGTGCTGAAAAATACAGATTTATATGATGAGTATGAGCAGGGTAAATTTTCAACGTTGACAATGGAAGAATATATTGATTTATTGGGAAAGAGTATAGAACTGCTTCCGAAAAATATGGTGGTGCATAGAATTACAGGTGATGGACCTAAAAAAATACTTGTTTCACCTCTTTGGAGTGCTGATAAAAAAAGAGTATTGAATAGCATAAAAAAGGATTTTGAGATAAAAAATATAACTCAAGGAAGAAATTATGTCCAAACTATTAATTAAATTGACCAAAATGTTACAATTTGAGCAAATAATACTTGCAAAATTTAGTGCATTATGTTAAAATTGAAAAGTAAAAATGACATATTTTGGGTAAAATAATGACATAAATTAAGATAGTGGGGGTTTTCAAATTGACTTTAGCAGATTTGTTAACAGAAGCTCATGCAAACAACGCATCAGACTTACATATTACTGTTGGTGTTCCTCCGAAGATGAGAGTTAACGGAGAAATGAAAACAATGGATTATCCAAGGCTTACAACAGAGGACACAGAGGCACTTGTAAGAAATATTATGGGTGAATATCAAAAGAGAGTCTTTTCAGAACGTGGAGAAATTGACTTCTCATTTGGACTTGCCGGAATGGGACGTTACCGTGCAAACGTGTTTAGACAGAGAGGAACAACAGCAGCTGTTTTCCGTTTGGTTGGCGTTACAATTCCAAAGCCACAGGATTTAGGTGTGCCTCAGCAAATTGTTGATTTGTATAACAAAAAGAGCGGACTTGTTCTTGTTACGGGACCGACAGGTAGTGGTAAGTCAACAACTCTTGCATCTCTTATCGGAAAGATAAATGAAAATTTAAGTTCGCATATAATAACACTTGAAGACCCTATTGAGTATTTGCATAGACACGGTCAGTCAATTGTAAACCAAAGAGAAATCGGTGTTGATACAAACTCTTATGCGGCAGCTCTTCGTGCAGCTCTTCGTGAAGACCCGGACGTTATACTTGTTGGAGAAATGCGTGATCTTGAAACAATTGCAACAGCCGTAACAGCAGCTGAAACAGGACACCTTGTATTTTCAACATTGCATACAATCGGTGCAGCTGAAACAGTTGACCGTATTATAGATGTTTTCCCAACAGAGCAGCAGGATCAGATTAAAGTTCAGCTTAGTGCTGTTCTTGAAGCTGTTGTATCACAAAGACTTGTTCCAAACGCACAGGGCAACGGCCGTGTTGCAGCTTTTGAAGTTATGCTTGCAAACTCTGCAATAAGAAACCTTATTCGTGAAGGAAAAACATATCAAATACCAAGTATTATGCAGACCTCAAAGAAACAGGGAATGCAGACAATGGATGATGCTCTCTTTGAACTTTACAGAACCGGTCAAATTAATAGAAGAGAAGCATTGCTTTACTCAGTTGATAATGAAACAATGGAGAAAAAGATGCTTTAATAAGCAGGTTTTTTCTGCCTATTCAGTACCCGGAGGTTAAGGCGAATAGTGGATATAACTTACTACACAATAAAAAGCAACAAAATAGATACTCCTCAAAGAATAGTTATGCTTTCCGATTTGCACAATGAGTCTTACGATGGAATTGTAAATTCAGTTGCCGAAATTGAACCGGATATAATTACTGTTGTTGGCGATATTGTAGACAGGCATAAAAAGACCTATTCAAGAGGTTTGGGATTTCTAAAGTTCTTAAACGATATAGCTCCGACCTATTTTTCTTATGGAAATCACGAGGTTAAATTTAACGTGTTGAGCAGAAGAGAAATTGAAAAAACAGGAACAATATTGTTAGACAATGATTATGCATATGTTCAAAATGCAGATTTCTTTATTGGCGGACATACTCCGTCTACAAGCTTTGATTGGCTGGATGAGTTTGAGCAGGAGGACGGATTTAAACTTTTGCTGTGCCATCAGCCCGAGTACTATAAAAAGAATCTTAAAAATAGAAATATTGACTTGATATTTTCCGGACATGCACACGGTGGTCATTGGAGATTTTTCGGAATACCTGTTTTTGCACCGGGTCAAGGTATATTTCCAAAGTACACATCAGGCTGTTATGACTCAAAGCTTGTTGTTGGAAGAGGACTTGCGGATTCTCGTATGGTGCCAAGGCTGTTCAATCCAATCGAAATAGTTGTTGTTGAATTACAACCGGAATAAAATAAGCCTGCAAGTTAATTCTTGCAGGCTGTTTTTTTTATATGATTTATAAAATATATTCTTTCAACTCGTCTAAAAGATGAATGTCGGCAATGGCATCAACATTCAATCCTAATTCAGTATAATTTTCGCTGAAAATTATACCGTCAGAACGGATTTTTGAAACAAGCCCGACTTTGTCAAACGGAAAGAGTAGAGTAACTCTTTTTCTTGTCTGAGGAAGTGCTTTTGAAATTGCTTCTAACAGATTGTCAACACCGGAGCCGTCAAGAGCTGAAATCATTACCGATTGACCGATTACAGATATGGTTTCATCAAGATTTACAAGGTCGCATTTGTTCATAACCGAAATCATCGGTGTGGATTGTGCATCAAGTTCATCAATAAGCTTTTTGGTAACTTCAAGATGCTCAGCACATTCAGGACTGGAAATATCACAAACATTTAAAATGACATCTGCATTTGCGGCTTCTTCTAAGGTCGATTTAAAAGCTTCTACAAGATTATGAGGAAGTCTGCGGACAAGACCAACGGTGTCTATAAGCATAACCTTTCTTCCGTCAGGCAAAATTAATGCCCTTGCAGTTGGGTCGAGTGTTGCAAATAGTTTATCCTGAGCAAGAACGCCTGCATCTGTAAGCTTGTTCATAAGAGTTGATTTTCCTGCATTGGTATATCCAACAATAACAACGGTTTCAATTCCGTCCTTGCTTCTTCTTAAACGAAGTCCGTTACGACGCTTTTCAATCTCTTTGAGTTCTTGTGCAAGTGAGTCTATACGTCGTCTTATATGACGTCTGTCGCTTTCGAGTTTGCTTTCACCGGGGCCTCTGGTTCCTATTCCTCCTCCAAGTCTTGAAAGTTGAGTTCCTTTTCCACCAAGTCGGGGAAGTGAATACTTTAGCTGTGCAAGCTCAACTTGAATTTTACCCTCTTTAGAATTAGCACGAGCGGCAAATATGTCAAGAATAAGAGTGGTTCTGTCTACGACCCTGACATCGGTAAATTTTTCAATGTTTCTTTGTTGGGAAGGCGTTAGCTCTGCATCGAAAATTAAAAGGTCAATGTCGTTAAAATTGCAAAGCTCTTTTATCTCTTGCAGCTTTCCTGTTCCTATAAATAATGAGGAATCAGGTCTTTCTCTTTTTTGAATAACCTTTGCAAAAACGTTTGCTCCTGCTGTATTTGCAAGTTCTTCAAGTTCGTCAATAGATATTTCGGCGTCAAAGTCGCCTGTGTCCACGCTTACGAGAACAGCAGTTTCAGCTTCTTGTTTATTTTCATAAAAAGTCATTGTTTTTCCTCACTGTTAAATCAAGTAAATTTAATAAGGTATTGTTGCCAGGTTATAAATTTCAACGTGTAACATTTATAAGAATAGGCGGTGCAGTACAGTTATAAAAGTTGATGATTAATTATAATCCAAGTTATAGTATTTGTAAACTTTATTATAATAAAAGCAAAACCGAGAAAGATTTATTAATCGTTTCTCGGTTCTATATTTTAGTTTGATTTTGTTTATTCCATTCCCAAAATAACTATACCGACACCTGCAAGAGCAATCATAAAGTACTGTTGTTTTGTAAGCTTTTCCTTTAAGATGATTCTTGCCCAGACAAGTGAAAACAGGCAGTAAGATGAGATTAAGGGAGCGGCAACAATTGCATTGCTTCCAATAGCATAAATATAAGCAAATTGACCTGCTGTCTCGCAAAGACTTGCAGCAATCTTTGGCTTTTCCTTTGAGATGAAAATCTTCTGCTTCTTAATTACTACAACATAAACAAATGCGATAATTGCCATAAGCAAGAAGGTGAGTTCATAAGCAATATTGGCAGGACCTTCTTCAATGTATTTATCAAGAATTAAGGCATCGGCAAATGTTCCCAAACCGTCAATTATGCAATATAGGATAGGGAACATAATTGCAATAAAACTGTGAGAATACTTTTTATCTGCTTTTTCTCCGTCAAGTAATCTTTGCTTGTCGTCTTGCTTTTTTTCAAATACTGAAAGTGCAAATATGCTTACGCAAATAAGGCATACGGCAACAAGCTGAAGAGTAGTCATTTTTTCGTCGAGAAAGAAGAAACATAAAAGTGCTGCAACAGCACCGGATGAATTGCAGATAGGCGTTGAAACAGATAAAACAATGTAACGAAGTCCAACATATCCTAAAATCATCGAAAGAATATAAAGAGCAGAAGCAGGAAGATATGTAACAATATCAGATAACTTAAACGGTGTTCCTATAAGTATCATAATAATTGCGTGAATACCCATTACGGTTCCAACAGCCATAACCATTTTCCAATGGCTGTAAATATCATCGGCTTTTGAGCCCATTTTTGAAAATAAGTCAGAACCACTCCAAAACAAAATCGCAACCAGCGAAAGACCAAACCACATACTAACACTCCTAAAAAAATCTATTAAATAGCAGAAGCAAATCTGCCTTTAATTAAAAGTTATAATTTAAAAACAATTCCTACTATTGCTGCTGTAATAATAAAGAATATCGGATGAATATTTTTTATCTTTTTAAATTGCATTGCACCAACAATAACAGCAAATATAATAAGATTTACAATTTCAATATTAGGGATAATATCACTAAAGGAATTGACGGTATCAGAAAAAATCGCAATTTGAAAAACAGAGTATGCAGCAGCTCCGATTAAACCGGCAACAGCAGGCTTAAGACCGCCAAACACAGCTTGAACATACTTGTTATCACTATATTTGCTCAAAAGTTTTGATATGATAAGAATAATAATAAAAGATGGCAAAACAAGTGAGATGGTTGCAAGTATTGCTCCTCCAACTCCGGCAACTTTAAATCCGGCAAATGACGCCATATTTATTCCAATAGGTCCAGGAGTTGACTCGGAAACGGCAATCATATCAGTCAATTCCTGCGATGAAAACCAGTCCGGATGACTTTTGCTCATTTCAAATAAAAATGGAATTGTAGCAAGTCCACCACCAACAGAAAAAAGACCGGTTTTTATAAATTCATAGCATAAGAGTAATGTATTGCTCATTGCTTTGCACCTCTCTTGCTATAAAATAACAACCCATAGACAGAGCCAACAATAATAATAATTATTGGAGAAAGGTTAAAAAATGCAACGGCGATAAAAGCTATAACACAAAGAATAATTTGTGAAATGGATTTTACGTTTGATTTTAAAATTTTTACAAATGAAACAAAAATAAGTGCAGCCACAGCAGGCCTTATTCCTGCAAAAGCATGGGTTACTGCGGGATACTTGTCCAAGTGTTGCAATACATTGGCAAATAATACAATTATAACAACAGATGGAGTTATAACACCAAGAGTTGCAAACAATGCACCTAAAAATCCACCTTTTTTATTGCCAACAAAAGTAGCAGTGTTAACAGCGATAACACCGGGAGTACACTGGCTTAAAGAAAAGTATTCAAGTAACTCATCTCGTGTTATCCAGCCCTTTTTGTCAACAATCTCACGTTCAATCATAGGGAGCATTGCATATCCGCCGCCAAAAGTAAAAAGCCCTACTTTAAAAAAAGTATAAAATAAGCTGAGAATATTACTCAATTTCTGCACCTACCTAAAAATTAACTATAACAGTATATCATACCAAAAAACAGTTTACAACGATTTTCTAATATGTGATATTAGAAAATTTGCATAGTTTTATTGTATAAACACTATAAAAAACATTGATATTATTACAATAATATG
>CAYMZO010000052.1:7621-8950 GCA_964394885.1 uncultured Eubacteriales bacterium
TACAAATCTCGAGGAACAGAAAAATCAGATAAAGAAAAACAGAAATAAATTAGTATCAATTTTAATAAATTTATCACTGTTACAATCCGGTGGCTCAAACGATATAAGTAAGCTTAGAAAAAATGGTGTAATAGGCAAAGTGCCAATAATCGCCATAACCGAAGATGCTTCCAATGAAAGTGAAAAGCTTGCCTATGTTCTTGGTGCTTCAGATACAATAAAAAAGCCTTTTAACATCTCGTTTATTATTCTTAAAAAAGTTACAACAATGGTTGATATATATAATTATCAAAATAATCTTCAATACATATTAAAAATGCAAAATAAGAAGATAATTAATCAGGCGACTCAACTTGCAGAGCAAACAGAATTATTAAACAAAATTAATTTTCATATGATGGAATCAATAAGCTCAGTGGTAGAGTGGAGAGATTGGGAAACGGGAAAGCACGTTAAGAGAATCAGGTGCTTTACAGAGTCTCTTTTGTATAATGTTTCCCAAAACCATCCTGAATATGAACTTTCAGCTAAGGACATAAACATTATATCGTTGGCATCAACAACCCACGATATTGGAAAAATTGCAATACCTGATTCAATTCTTTTAAAGCCCGGAAAACTTACTTATGATGAATTTGAAGTAATGAAAACCCACACAACTAAGGGCGAAGAGATGATATCAAGCTTTAACGATATTGATGTAAATCACTATTTAAAATACTGTAAAGATATTTGCCTGTGTCATCATGAAAAGTGGGACGGCAAAGGTTACCCGAACAATCTTAAGGGAGACGAAATTCCAATTTGGGCACAGGTAGTTTCGATAGCTGATTGCTTTGATGCCTTGATAAGTGATAGACCGTATAAAAAGGCTTTTACATACAAAGAAGCGGCAACAATGATTTTAAACGGTGAATGTGGTGCTTTTTCTCCGATACTTATTGAAAGCTTTAAGAATGTAATGCCGGAGTTTGAAAACCTTGCAAAAATATATAAAAAGTAACATAAAAACAACAAAAACAACAAAATACAAAAAGGATGTAGTTGAAACCACAACAAAAACAATAAAAATCCCAAAAAAATAAGAGCCTTTAGGCTCTTATTTTTTTTCATTTCCTAACAACCAGTCAACCGAAACATCGAGCTCTTGTGCAAGAGCCAAAAGTTCTTTGTCAGTAACGCAACGAATTTGTCCCTCTAACTTAGATAGACCAGAAGCGTCAAGCTCAATTCCACGAATTTCAAGCTTAGCAAGAAGATCCTTTTGTTTTAGCCCCTTTTCTTTGCGAATGGCCTCGATTTTAGCACCGATAATGTTACGATCGCCAA
>CAYMZO010000053.1:0-8881 GCA_964394885.1 uncultured Eubacteriales bacterium
ATACTCTGCATAACCTTTGCCATTGACTTAAACTTTTGAAGGCTATTGTCATCAACAATATGACTTGCCTCAACATTAAGCTTTTTTGTTTCCAAAAGTTCTTTTCTCATAACAGGGATATCTTTGGGAGCATCAATACATATTTTCACTTTATCTCCACTGACCTCTGAAATAATTATCTCTATATCTTTTCCTATTATTACAGATTCAGATGCCCTTCGTGTTATTACAAGCACAGAATCATCCCCCTACCTATGTTCATCAAACAAACGATATCTTATTGGATAATCGGAGTTTTCAAGAATAAATTGTTTTGCATTATTGGTCTTTGCATTTATTATTATCGGACTTTTCAAATTTACTACTGTATCTTTTAAATCTTTTGGAATTACTGTTATCAACAGTACTTTTAAGTCCTCACGGTTTGCCGACTCAAAAAACTCCAAATCCTTTTTTGTAAGATGCGGGTCGTAGTTTTGGATAAACGCATAAGGGTCAATAACAACAAACGACGGAAATTCATCATCTATTGATTGAAGGGTCATTACAAACGGAACTTCCTGCTCTTGTAAAAGCACATAGTCTTTATTTTTTTCAAATCCGGGTATGCCTTCTTTAAAATGAATTACATCCTTTTTATTTATCTGAAGATCTTTTAATTTTTCGTTTGTAATTTTCATTTACACATCTTCCTTATTCTTCTTGTAGTTTTTCCTCATAATTCGGGTTCGAACTCGGAGGAACATATATTGCATCTCCTATATATTCAATTATAACATCGGGATATTGACTTACCGTGTAATCTATGCTACTTGGAGTAAATCTTCTTTCCCCGTTTTCACTGTTAACGTCAAAGCTTATTTTATCCATTTTATAGTGCATACTTATATCATTTAAATTAATGCTACTGCTTTTTGACTTGAATGAAGATAGGGATAAATCAACTTCTTGACTAAGGCTTTTTAGATTACGTGTAGATGTTGAAAGAGATTCTTCTCCGCTACTCTTCGGTGTGGTTCTAACCGGAGTAACGTGTGGTCCTTTGCTGATTTCAACTATATCTCTTTTTGGTTTGGTGTCTATTTCCAAGCCACCTTTTTCCCGCTCTATTTCTATTTTTGCTGACGAAGACCTAACCACCTCAAATTTCATTGGTGTGGTTTCATACTCAAGCTTAATTGGAATAGTTTTAATATTTAAAAGTTGCTCCATTAAAATCACTCCTAACAAGCCTTAAAAAGGTGGAGATAAGTTTATTTCATATAATCTAAGAACGATGGCTGAATTACCTTTGAGCCCATTGACAATGCAGCCTGATAAATATATTCCTGTAATTTATAATCCATTATTGCTTCATCAAAATCAAGATATTCTGTTTCATTTATTTGAACGCTCAGGTTATATGAAGAGTCTTCAAGTCTTGTTTTTGTATTGACAAGGAAATTGGTTCTTACGCCAACTTCGGTTATATTTGAAAGCAAATTTGTTTCTTGCTTATTCAACAGGCTCGACAACTCGTTAACTTTATCAAGTGAAAAGTTATCATTTTCAAGCTCGGTTGCAATACTGTCAAGAAGATTGTATATGTTTTTAGGATTTCCGTTGTCGTCGTATCCGTATCCAAGAAAATCCAGTGCCGGCAACGCTATATTAAAAGCACTCTGTGCATTTACATCACCTGTCGCATTTACATCAAGTCCCATTCCGAGGTCTACAAAAACCTTCTCATTTGCAAGAGATTTAAGGTCAATTGTATCTGTAATTTCAGCTGATTGTCCTGTTTTTACCTCTTTGGTCAAATCTCCTGAAACTGTTATTTTACTCAAATCAACTGCCAGCCCGCCTGCGTTGGCATTTTGCAAGGCATTTTGCAAATCTGCCCCCGTTGAACCTGCCGGCATATTTACTGTTATTGTTTTTGTTGCCTGGTCAATTGCCGCTTCTCCAGCTGGAACAGGGCTTGCAGCATCATCGACTATATTTATTTTATATCCGTTGAAGCTTTGACCATTATCTTCACCAAAGCTTACTTTAAAGCCGCCTGCTGATGTTATTGCACCATCTTCATTAACAAGCTTTCCGGTATTTACATCAACACCTCTATATGTCAATGTTCCGTCCTTTGAAATAGCAAGTGGCGGATTGGATGTGTCGGAACCACCAAATACATATTTATCTCCGTATTGGGTGTTGACATTACCTACAATTGCTTCCATTGTTTTTCTTATCTTTGCTGCAACAATTGCTCTTTCGTCTTTTCCACTTGTTCCGGTTATCGATTGTAAAATATCTCCGGATGATATTTCCTGAACGTATGTATTTATTGACCTCATCGCTGTTTCCGCAGTAAGAAGCTGATTTTCTGCGTTTGAAGTACTCTCTTGGTAATAGTCGTTCTCATAATATGAACGTCTTAATCTAAAGGCTTTCGATGCAGCAACCGGGTCTTCTGACACCTTGTCAAATTTACGCAATGTTGTTGCTCGATTGTTATAGTAATCAAGATTAGTCAACGCTGAGTTCAAATTTCTTGAATATTTACCTGTCATCATTCCATTGGTTATTCTCATACGGTAATCCCTGCCTTTCTAAGGGTTATCTTCCAACAATACCCATACTTGATACTATTGTTTGCAGTGCTTCATCGAGTGTTGTTAAGAATCGGGATGCAGCCGTTAATGACTGGTTATACATTATAAGATTAATTCCCTCTTCATCTAAGCTTACACCGGATACTGATTGACGCTGATAATCAACGTCCTTTATGTTAGATTGATTGGTTTCGTGTATTCTTGTATTTCCTTTGATTTGCAAACCGAGTGTTGTTGAGGTGTTGGAAATGCACTCTTGGAATGTACCCTTAAACACTGATGTTCCGTCTTCCGACTCAAAGGTAAGGTCTGACTTAAACAGTGAAATCATATATAGAATATTTGAAGAATCATCGCTATTGTCAACTCCGGGAACGGACTCCTGTTTAGAGTTTGTTATGTATCCTCCTGCAGAATTTTCCCATGCCTTAGATATTTTTATGTTAGACGCATTAATTGCTTCGCCTTCAACGCTTGACTCAAACAAAGGCTTGTCTGTTCCGTTAATGCTGTTTGCCTCGTTTAAAACAGTTGCAAATTTGTTTGCCAAAGAATCCATCATTCCCTGATAATACCCGACTCCTCTGGTTGTGTTTGGAGGTGTGTCAAATTCGCCCTTGCTGTTTAACATTGAAAAATAACCCGAAAAAGCACCATCTCTTAGCTGGTCTGTTATCTCTCCGTTTGTAAGCGAAATGCTACCGAAATCGCTACTTCCGACAAGACTTCCATCTGACTCGGTCAGTGCTAAGCCAAACTTTCCATCTGCTCCTTCTGTTATTTCAAGCTGTCTGTATTCATCATTATTTATGAGATTAAATTTATCTCCGTTCTTAGCAACAAAGTTTATTGAAACTTCCTCTACTGTTACTCCGGAGCCAACATCAACCTGTTTAGTTGTAACATCAATATTCAAATATTGAGACAATTCATCAATAAGTGTATTTCTTTCATCAACAAGTTCCAGTGCAGGGTTACCTGCTATATTTGCACTTTTAATTGATTTATTTAGCTGTGCAATGTTTTGAAGTGCAAGATTTGCGGTTCTAAGAGCACCGTCTTTAAGCTCTGTCAAAGTCTGGTTTTTTACCGTTGAAATCTCTGAAGAAGTTTGATGGAATAATTGAAGAATCGTTGTTGCCGATGTCTTAACGATATTTTCTGTAACCGGGTCTGACGGGCTTTCAGATAATGCCTGAAGTTGCTTTACAAAATCTGTAAACTGCGTATCAAAATCGGTATCTGTTGCACTATCAAAAATGTATCCGAGGTCTGTCAAAACGTCGCCTATTGCTCCTGTTTCACCAAGTTTTGCAGACTCTGAACGATACCTTACATCCAAAAACGGGTCTCTTATTTGGCTTATGCCCTTTATTCCGACACCTTCACCGATATATGTGGCACTATTTACAGAGTAACGCATTGTACCTCTATATGAACCAATGGCATAAGCATCAACTCTTTGCCTTGTATATCCGATTGAATTTGCATTTGTTATATTATTACCTGCGGTTTCAATGTTTGTCCTCGATGCATCAAGCCCCGATTTTGCAACGTAAAATCCACCAAATGTTGATCTCATACCCAAACCTCCACATCAAACCTTACGGGAAATAAAGTCTGAAAATTTCTTTTCACCTTTATTAGATTTCTTCTTTAAGTTTTGCCTATTCTCTTCAAGCTGACCTAACGTCTTTTGAATATTATGCAATCTAAGCTCAATCATTGTATTGCATCTCTTGTTTATTTCTTGCAAGTCAAGAATTGTTTCGGAAAGCTCCTGAAATGAAGAGCTAAGCTTTTCTTTCATATCATCAGTTGCAGAATCTATAACCTCCTGCATAGTTTTGCCGTCCATTCCTATCTCTTTCAGAAAGGCTTCACGTTTAACTTCAAAACCACGGCATTTAAGAAGAAAAACCTCTTCGTTTTTAACGTGCTCATCAATACTTTTTATTTTATTATCAGCAACATCTTTAAGCTTTTGATTTTCAAACTCAAGAAACTCTTTATAGAACGACAAGTAATTGTTGAGCATATCATAAAGCGTTTTTGTTTGCTTGTTATCCATTAAATTTCCCTCCGCTGACAAAAATAAGTACTCAAGCTAAAATATCGTAGTCCATATACGGCATTAAGCTGTCTGCAATTTCCTTTGCATCTAAATTATATTCTCCTGCTCTTACCTGAGCCTTAATCTCTAAAAATCTATTGACATCAGTATGAGATTCTGACAATTCTCTTACTATATTTGATTTTTCGCTTTTAACATCGTCAGAAACAGAAATGCCTGTGGATGTTGAATCCACCGATGCTTTATCAACACCTGTTATTTCAAATGTGTCTCTGCGACTTGAACTGCTGCGAGTTGCAGGTATATTTCCAGCTACATCCGTATTTCTTGCGGAGTTTAATTTGGTTTTCCACATTGATGTTGAATTACCAAGTATTTTTAAATTATCTGCTGTCATACATAACACCTGCCCTTTCTTATATTTATAAATATCCTTAATAATATATCGGTTATATTTACAGTCAAATTTACATTTTTTTATATTTTGTGAACTATGTATATCCTTTTTAAACATTTTTTGTTATTTTATAAAATAAAGCCGTAGCATTGCAATACTACGGCTCTGTTTACACGTGAAAAATATTGGTGTTTGCCATATTATTTTTGTTTAACTGAGTTAGATTTTCTTTTGCCTCTTCATATTGTGCTCTAAGATTTTTCATAACACTTTTCTGAAGCGTAACTATTCTTTTTGAGGTGTCTCCGATAGCTTCAACATAAGCTGCCGCTTTCTTCTGTTCCTTGCCCTCAATTTCGCACTGTTCGCCGTCTATTATCTGCTGCCAGTGCTCCCCTTCTTCTTTATCAAAGTCGCTGAGCTTTGTTTGGATAAGCTCATCACACTTCATCATTCTTTGTATTCTTGATTGACGTTGCTCCAACAGCTCGTCCAAATCCAATTCTTCTTGATTTGACTGAACTTCAATCTGCTTTGTAATATTCAAAACATCTGTTGCAAATATACTTTTTTGCTCAAGACATAAAAGTATTGATTCATAATCATGGGTATTATTAGGGTTCATTCGTGTTCCTCCAAAGATTGCTTAAAGCAGATACTCAAAGCCCAATCTTCAAGTATCTGCTAAAATGCTATTTACTTTCTTTTGTTGCTATTTTATTTGCTTCTATCCATGTAGCTCTTAAATCTTCTACCAACGGAATAATCTCTTCAATAGGTTCTTTGTCTTTCTTTACCTCTGCCTTGACTATTTCCTGCATAATGAATCCATATATCTCCTGCAACTCTGAAGATAATTCATATTGCATATCCAGTATGTTGCTCAAGTAGAAGAAAATATCCTTGCTTTTTGTTGCACAGGTTGAAAACGTGGAAATATCTCCATTTTCAAAAACCATTACTGCAACTCTAAGGTTTTTTACTGCCTCATCAAGAAGTAATATCAGCAATTCGCCACTTGTCATCGACTTGATTGCCTGTTCTTTATAACTCTGCACCTGAGATTGAACCATCTCAACAACCACCCTTTATATTTTTTTAAGATGAAAGCGACGAGAAGTATTCGCTTTGAGAATTAAATTTTGCTATCATAGTCTCAAGTGAAGTGAATTTGTTATACCATCTTGTCTCTTCTGACTTTAAACGAGTTTTAAGATTTGCGACCGTGTCATTTATGCTATTTATCTTAGTAGCCAATGTATTTGTAGCCTGACCACTCGATTGTGGCTTTCCTGCAAGTGCAACAAGACTTCCCTCGTACTTTTCATTTCCTATAACTGCATCTCTTAACACCGTGTTTAATCTCGATGCAATTCCGTCTTCAGATGTAAACATTTGGGCAAGTTTGTCCGGGTCCTCTGTAAGTGCTTGCTTTAGTTTGTTCTCATCTATGGTAAGCAATCCGCCGGTTTTCCAATCTCCGGTAGTAATCCCCATCTGATAAAGACCACCATTCTCTCCAACAACATCGGTCATCGCTTTTCTCATATTTGTTAAAATGGAGTTCAGTGTGCTGTCGTTGGCAAGGAGTCCAAGCTGAGCTTTAGTTTCCCAGTTTTCTATCTCCTTATCAGACATATTCTCTTTTTGCTCATCTGTCAACGGAGGATATTTTTCAGAGGAACCATAATCTACACCATATCGTTTCTCTGTAACTTTTGTTTGTATGAGATTAACTATTTCATTGTATTTCTCAACAAAATCTTTGACCTTGTCTATCATACTATCAACATTATTCGTCTTGCTAAAGGTGATATTTTCTTCGACGGTTCCTTCAGCCATACCCTTTACTTCATAAGTAACTCCGTCCATCTCAAACGAGTTGGAACTTCTGTTAATAGTTGTAAATGTTGAACCTCCGTCGAAACTGACAACTGCTGAAAAATCTTTTCCCTGATTTACAGTATAACCGTCCGCAGCACTATCCTTTGTTCCAAACAATGCCGAGGCAAGATTACCTCCTCCGACATCTTCAATGTCAACTCTGCCCTGAGAACCTGTTTCATCTGCCATAACTGTAAATTTATCGGTTACTGACGAATATGAAATTGTTACTCCTGCATCAGCATCTCTATTAATTTTAGAGATAACATCACCAAGTGCTGTATCTCCGCTAAACTCAAATTCTTTTCCGTTTACATTTAATCTGTACTTTCCATCAGAATCAGCCTTAAGAGGCGTTGCAAAACTATCTTTCATCTGGTCAAGTGTTTTTACAAGCTCTGCTCTGTTTGACTCACCGCTTATCATATGCAACGCACCGTTTTCTCCGATTATTCCGGAAGCACTTGAGCTTTCAAGCGTTAAAACGTGAGTTGGGTCTGATGTTGTAAAATCAAGTTTTCCGTTAGTTGCAGAAACTGAAATCTTTCCCGCTCCGTAATTTTTATCAAGAGAGTTTTGCAAGTAGTTTTTAAGACCTTCTACCGTTGAAAACTGGTCTTTTTCGCTCTCTTTAAACTCTATTTTTTTACTAATTCCATTTAGATTAAAGGTTAGCGTTGTTCCTGAAAGCACTTCGTTTAATTGCTTTACTTCTGCAGAAAACACCTTTGCAACATCAACTGTTCCGGAAACAGAAGAAGTGGCTTGTGCTCCATCCTCTGCAACTGAAAGTCCAAGACCCGCAAGAAACTTCTCATTTCCTCCGGTTACCTTGACTGTTGAGCCTTCGCCAAGTGCTGATATAGTCATTCCGAGATTATCGTCAATTGATATTGAAATTTTATCTTTTAGAGCCGGATTCTTTTCTATTGCCTTATTATAGGCCGCTTGAAGTTCGTCTTTTTGAAGCGATTTTGCAGCTGCTGTGAAGTTGCCACTTGCATCTTTCTCAAGTGCACCTGAAGAAAATCTGAAATCCTTTTCCAAATAAAGATATGCATCTGTTGATGCTTCATTTATATTTACATTTAATTTTATACTTGAATTTGCAAATCTATTTTCCTCAAAAAACGAATTTGCCTCTACTTTATATGAACCTGTAACCTCTGACGAACCACTCTCTGTTTTATAAAGACCAAGGCTTGTCATCAGGTCGTTACTTCCACCTGTTATTTTAAGGTCAGAAGTCTTTGTAGCACCTATTTCACTAAGCTTAATTGCACCTGTTGCATCCAAGCTAAATTCTAAATTGCCTTTTAGCTGGCTGTTTTTATTAATCTGCGAGTTTAACTCGTCAACAACCTTTTGAATATTTTCACTATCGCTGGCAGTGGAATCCAGATGGAAGTTAGAACTTATAGTTAAAGTTTGGTATTTGCCACCATAAGATATGTTGATGCTCTCTCCGGCAATTGTATTATCCTTCCAAGATTCATTGATTATACCTGATGTCAAAGACTGCTTTGAAACTGTATGATTAGATGTGAATCCCGTCTTTCCGGCAAGCTGTTGAATGTCCTTTATGACAACATTTTCAATAGAATCACTGTTGCCCGTTACACTTACATTCGAAGAAGAACTTGTAATTGTGGATGTATTAAAAAACTTTTCGTTCATAACACTGTTTGAACTACTGGAATAACGAAAATAATCATTATAAAAACTCGTCATTTTACTTGTGATACTCTGATATGCAGTTTGCTTCCAAGACAAAATCTGCTTGTTTTGCAATTGCTTTGTGATTTTAGACCTTGTTGAAGATGTCAACTGCTCAACAAGACTATCTGTATCTAAACCAGACATTAAGCCTGATATGCCTTTTCTTGCGACAAAATCATCTTCTCTAAATGATTTTTCTATTTCTTTTGTTGTATT
>CAYMZO010000054.1:0-8545 GCA_964394885.1 uncultured Eubacteriales bacterium
CATTGTCATAATTCAACATCTCTGCGTTATGCAAGCGAGTTTGTTCAACTTTAGTTAACATAACTTACTCCTTTCGTCTATTTCTTTACGAAATGTACATCAGCTACAACAAAATTTTGATTAGAATATTTATCTTTTATAATGTCGTAAGTAATTGAAGGAGCAAGTTGTGATGATAACTGCATTGCTATTCTCTTTTTAAGATTTTCTTCGGGCATGTGTTGCAATTCATCCATTTTGACAACTGTTCGTATAGTGCGTATATCTTTTTGCTCCTGTATGATATGAAAAGAATTAACCGTATTGTAGAACTCATCAAAATTTTTCAAATATGTTTTAATGTGCTTCATTTCTTCGCTCAACATTTTGTTTCTTTGTTGTAGCTTTTTATAACTCTTTTTACCCATATTGACACTCCTATTCAATCTCAATTCCGTACTCGTCTTTCAGCGTTTTACATATATCGTCTAAAGACAAATACCCATCGTTAATATTCTCAAACTGCTGATTGACTTTTTCTATAATGTCCGTTACTGTTTCAAGCTCAAATCCACGCTTGTCTAACAGTTCCATATAAAGACAAGCTACTATGCTTTTAAATGCGGACCTAACGCCTCTTAAAACTGCTTCATTTTCAATTCTTCGTACTTGCGATACTGTGTATGTAGATTTCATTCATCAGCACCAGCTTTTGCTATTGCAATAGCGTAAATTATAAATACTGCGTAAATTAAAATTATCCATTCCATTAAATCAGCTCTCCTTTTCAAGTCCACATTCAATGCAAACCTCTTTGTTATATCCATTAAGAATAACCGTCTCCGTTTCTTTATCACAGTATGAGCAGAAGTCCATCAAATCACCTTCCCACCGTGCTTGTAAGGTCTGGTCTTGTTGTATTCGTGCTTTATGCGAATTATCTCAATAAGGTCTACGTCGTTTTGCTTGCACCAGAATGAAATAATACTTATGCAATTAGACAAGTAATCAGACACCTCAGTTATATTATTTTTTTGCATATATGCAGCAGACAAATCACAATGACATGATGTAATTAGTTCAGCCAACTCCTTAGGTGCTTTTTTAATAGGTGAAAAAATATCTAAATCTTTTATATATTCATCAACATCAATATTTGCCTTACCACAATAATCTAAAATACGAATTATACAGTCTGCCATTTCTACGGATATTCCCTCAGGTTTTTTGCCATCAAATTTTGAAATATCAGTGATGCGTGTTTCATTTTCAAAATCATCTACATACAACATCGGTCTACCGTTCCTGTATTCTTCCAATGCCTCCGATAGTTCAGAATGACACAGTGCTATAATCTCAGCAAAACTTCTTTCCTCCTCCCACCAACCGTGAGCAACAGCATTTTCGTGTATATCCTTTGCAAATTCATTAAACATCTTATTTACTCCTTAATCTCAATTATTTCAATCTCTGTTCGTGGGTTTTCTTTGTCTACAAATGCTTTTAAAATCAATTCAACATTGTAAAAACTATCGTCTTGCAATATTCCATCTCTGACCAACGGGTCGAGTAGCATTTTCCCACTGTAATTGTCAGGGTCTCTTCTCACTTTACTTTTGAAATAATATGTAATTTTTACAACCGATTTTTTATATGGTTGTTTTGGTCTTTCTTTTATTTTTGATTTAATTAGCCAATGCCATTTTTGCTTTTCAGCCTGATATTCCCACCGGGCATTTCTTCCGATAAATTTATTATTACTCGGTGGAATGTCATTCACTATTATTTTAATCATAGTTAAATCCAATCTGACCCTCGCACTGACCCTCGCAATGATTTTCAAATGCTGAAACAGTTTTTAGCATTTTAAACGCTCTGCTTCGCAAATCTCTTGTAATGATTTCAACATCTTCTCTGCTATCTGCTATATAGTAGCCTTTTGAATGACTGCAAGATATTATCGGGACTCCTTTGTTTCTCTGCTCCTCAATCTGCCTACGTACTTCTCTTTCACTTATTTCAAGTGTGGTTGCTAAAGTATATTTGCTTACAGCATTTTCTTTGCCTTTGGGAATAAAATCAACTATGTTCATTTTCCCCGCCTCCATACTTAAAATTTGCTGCATTTGCAATAGGACATTTCATATAATTTTTAGTAAAACAATATTTTTGCTGATGTTCAAATCTTTGTGTAACAGTTCCAAATCGTTGAAGTATTTGACAATCGTCATTTACTCCTTCGCAAGTTATAGTTCGTTCTCGTTCACAAATATAAAAAGGACAATATGTATTTGTGCCACCGCTAACATTGCTCATCAGATGTCCCTCCTCTTATACTCAATTTTTCCTCGTGCCTTTTCTCTGAATTTATCAAGGTCATAAGATGT
Organism: uncultured Eubacteriales bacterium; assembly: GCA_964394885.1. Lineage (GTDB taxonomy): Bacteria > Bacillota > Clostridia > Oscillospirales > Acutalibacteraceae > RZYX01. The sequence goes on from CAYMZO010000054.1 coordinate 2,367, forward strand.
ATTTTGTTTGGGCTTTTCTTTAACATCAGAGTTAGCATAATTTCCATCAAGAACCTTTGCCATGTTTGCATCTTTAATTAACCAATCAAAATTTGCTTTCCATTTCCGATTATTTTTACCTTTCAAAAAATCACTCTGTTCAGCAATTGAAAATAGCCGTCTAAAATCTTCGTATGTATACCCACTGCTAAACCTTGCTTTTATTGCTTTCTTTCGTGCATCAGATAGCTTGGTTACTTTAGGATAAGAAGGACAAAGAGAATTAAATAAATCAGCTATGGATTGGTAGTCAAGCTTGCTTGACGTTTTTTCTTTATATTCTTTTACTGTTTCTGTTACTGTTTCTGTATCTGTTACTGTTTCTGACGATATGGTATCTATACCGTATACATACCCTATCAATTTTTTATCTTTAACATCTGAAAAAGCCTTATCTACTGCGGATTTTAGCTTAGGCGAACGGTTGACATTATATTTTATAAAATTACACACACAAATCTCACTTGTTTCAGTTGAATATTTAATTTTTTTATATTTTTCAAAATTATTTATTAGTTTTTCAACCGTTTCCCTGTTATAACCAGTTTCAAATTCGACAACTTTTAAGGGAAGCTCATAGATACCACAAAGCGAAGTTTTACTATTTGTAAACAGATAAAGATAAAAATATTTTTCTTCCGGAGTAAGTGATAAAACAAAAGGGTCCTGCCAAAATGAAGTATAAACCTGTCTATATATATCTGCCATTTAATTCACCTCTTGCGAGATTTTTTTAAGCTCCATTAAAATTTCACGCTCAACTATTTCCAGGCATTCATCTTTCGTTATGGTTGGTTTGCCTTTCATGTCCTTGCCTTCCTCATACATTTTGTTAACAATTTGCTTGACTGAATATCCCTCAAAATAACTTGGTATTATTTCACACGCTTTCATTTTCAACCCTCACTTTCGCAAAATTAAAACGGAAGCTCATCGTCTCCATTAATCATTTCAAAGTCATTATCGGCCGTAATGTTAATTTGCGGTTTTTCTTGCTGTAAAGTATTATTACTTGCCTCATTCTTTGAACCACAGAAACTTACATTGTCTGCAATAATTTCAAAGGCAGTACGCTTATTTCCCTGTTTGTCCTCATAGTTGCGGGTTTGGATAGAACCTTGAACCGCAATCATAGAACCCTTGTGGAAATAGCGAGTAACAAAATCTGCTGTGCCACGCCAAGCAACAACGTTAATAAAATCCGCTTGTCTTTGTTCTCCTTGCTTGCAAAATGAACGGTCAACAGCAAGTGTAAAGGAAGTTACGTTTACACCGCTTTGTGTAACTTTTAGTTCAGGGTCTTGACAAATTCTGCCCATAAGCACCACATTATTAATCATTAATATTTCCCCTCGCTTCATCAAAATGCCCTTTAATACGCTTAAACACATTTTTGGCAGTCAAATTTCCACTAACGGAGTCTGTTTCTGCTTCTTTTGATGTTAATAGCCCCATAATTTCAAGTTTGTCTATATTTCTTCCGTATGAACCATCGTTCTCAATAACGGAGCAAACTCGGTCTGAAGTGTTGGGATATTCAATGTGAAATCCGCCATACAGCTCTGAAAAATCGAATGGTATTTTTGCATCTTCAAGCATTTTTTTTAGTACTATAATTTCATTATATTTATTCATAATTAACAACTCCTTTTGTATGGCTGATATGTAGTTCTCTCATCGTAATATCCTTGTAATTTTGACCTTATAAATGACTTTTCGTCTTGCTCATCATTTTCTTTTCTTGTCTTAAAAAATTTACAGCATTTGCAATTTGCAAATGACAACGCACTGCATTTTCCGTTGTGATATGCAAAACACGTTGTTTTATATACTTTATCGCTCATTTTTTAATCTCCTTTAATTTATAAATTTTTGATAAATATTCATCAATTTTAATTCCGAAAACGTGGTATTTATCACAGTCGGTCTCTACCCATACCGACAGCATCAACGTGATGTAATTCTGTCTTTTTGCCACATAGGCAACATTTTTTATGCACAAGGCAAGCGTAGATATACCTTGCAACATCAGGTGTTCTATCAAGCAAATTATCCATTGTGGGTATATCCCACTGTAAACAGAACTCAATTAAGAAGCTTAAAAACTCGTTTGCAGTGGTCATATCAACATCAGATAGACTAAAATAGTTAGCTCCGGTATCTGCTATAAAGTCATACTTCATAATTGCCTTTATGTCGTCAGGCTCGTGTCCTGTAAATAACGCAATATCACGCATAGTTGCATATATTTTTTTGCGTTGGTCTGCTGATATATGCCTACCATCATTTAATCGTATTTCACACTCTGTAATGTTTTGCTTTTGAATTATATAAGGATATGCAAAAGGTGCAATAATTGTTAAAGCTTGTCCATCGTAGTCCGAAATATAGCCCGTGGTTATATGCACCTTTATCACTCCTTTTTAACTTAATACATCGTCAACAATTTTTTGCTCTTGTGTCTGATCAATTATCGTCTCTTGCTCGATTATAGGCGTTACATCATCATTAGAATTATCTACATAGTTTTTATTGCCACTATCGTCTATAACCGCCATATCTCCCTCATACGCCTGTTGCATTTCAATACTCATAATTCCCCATTTAGAAATTAACTGTCTTAACATTGTTTTCATTGCCATACCGTCAAAATCTTTTTCCCAAAAGCTATATCCTTTGTGTGCAGCAAAACCTTTTGAATATTTAAAAGCGTGTGTTTCCATTTTCTGCTTTGACCAATAAATAGCCTTACGAAAACCGTTCATATACTCAAACATTGCATAGTATCCTATCGTTTCAGTCTCTTCACGCTCAACTTCATTATCAATTAGATTAACCTCTATAACCTCATTTAGAGGGTCAAAGTTTATTAACTCACCTTTTTTAATCGGAAGTACATTAAGCTTTTTATATTGACCTGAACGAATAGCAAGCTGAATGTATCCTTTATATCCGAGTTGAAATTGAGCAACCTTTCTATTATTCTTATTGTCATTGAATGGTACAAGATAATACTGGCCAAGCTGTGGAGATGGTGAAAGATTAAGTGATTCGCCAAGCAATGCACCGGAAAGAATAGTGCCTGCATCGCACGCTTGTAAATCAGGATTAATTGCTACTGCACTTGAAATTGATGAAATAAATCTGTTTGCTCTTTTAGGGTCTCTCAATGTGTTGTTAATTAATTTTTGGTATCCGTCAGACTGTAATGCAACGCTGAATTTAGGCTTTGAATTGCTATTTGCTAAACTGTTATTAACTGACATTATTTTATTCCTCCATATCTTACGCCGTATTTTTCTGTCAAAGCTCTCATCTCGTGTCTGAAAACCTCTGTTGTGTCATGAAATATAACCTTAATAGTTTTAGGTTCTTCAGGCGGTGTCAATTCTGCTGTTTCACAGTTGCCAAGCTGAACCATATCCCCCGGTTTACAATCTTTAAAATCAGCGTCAACTCCAATAATCTTAACTTCTTGATGTTCAGTATCAACTTCTTCTTTTATTTTTTCAGCTGTTCCGATTGTCTGTTTTTCATACTCTGCAATCTTCTTTTGTTGCTCTTCAAGTCGAACTTTTTCAGCAAGTGCCTCTGACATATCAAAATTAATAAGATATTTATCTATAACCTGTGTTTCGCATTCAAGCCTCATAGCCTTAATAATTCCAATATCATTTTTAACCTTTTCGATAGTTGCCATTATCTCTTTGGAAATGTCAATCATTTTGTATGTAGAGTTTAGCCACTTAGGATTAAATATCTTTTCAAGCGGGATAAGCTCACGCAACTCTTTAATATTTGCAGTATAAAAAACCTCAATAGATTTTTGCTTTTCAGCCTTTTTGATATCGTCAAAAGATTTTAGTTGTGTATCAATAATTGAAATTGGCTCATCAATCATTGATACAAGTTCTTTAACTTTCTCCTCAAAGGCTTCATAAGGCGTTAGGCACTCTTTTTTAACTTCCTTGCGTTTATCTTCAATTGCTCTTTTAAACTTGTTAAGCGTTGCCCTATCGTCTTTTGCAGTCTTTATACTGTCCTCTGTTACAACAAGATTTTTATAGTAACCCAATTTATCAGATAGCTCTGATTTAAGTTGTTCGTGGTTAAAATCAATGGCTTTTGGTAAAGTCTCAAGATTTGTTTCAATTATAAATTCCATTTCATACACTCCTTATTTTTTAAATACTCGGTAATATCAAACTCGGTTCTTTATTTTCTTTTACACATTCCCAAAATTTCTTTTCGGAATTTGCAAGGCTTAAAAGGTCGTCAGTTACTTCTTCACGCTCAATCCAATAGTGTCTTACAGTTGCACACTTTTCACCTTGCTTGTTTGTATATTTAATCTGTGCTTTGAGTATTGCGAAGTCATAGCCCGTAGCAAGTAATTGATGTAGTATTTGACAATAGTAATAATCGGGTATTTTGTTGTCCCAATGTTTCCATTGCAACGGACTAAATATCTGTGTTGTTTTAATTTCAAGTATTCCTTTTCTGCCTGTCTCAATTTCTGTTAAATCTCCGTCAAGAGTAGCAAAGCAAAATGGCATTTCAGCATTATTAGCTATCATTCCAAATTCGTCATAGTCTACTTCATATTCAGGATAGTCAAGTTTAAATAATTCTCTGAGATATTCCTCTGCCTCTTTTCCGTATTTTACGCAAGGTTTGTCTGATATATCTTCTGCCTCTGCTCTGCCTGTTTTTTCTGCCCATAGTTGTTGATTTGTTTTATAAGGTGAAAGTCCCATAACTATTGCAGCATCACTACCGCCTATTCCTTTTTTACGGTTTTCAAGCCATTGTTTATGTAAATTTTCCATAACATTTTCCCTCTATGAAATCATCTATTTTTTCATCTATATCAGGTGGAATATCATCATCTTCAACGCTTTCAAACCTGACAGAAAATACAGATTTGTCAATTAATAAATCACGCATTTTATCTTCACCGCATTCTAAGCAGTAAGTTCCGTAAGAATGCTCTTCGTCAATTACCATTGCAGTTTCATAAATTTTATTTTCGCAGCAATCGCATAGCATTACATACATTCCAATCTTTCCGCATAATTTATTACATCTCTTGAATAATTGCTCGTCAGCTTGCCTTTTGCTCCATTTTCTCCGCAGTTGTAACAAACAAGTGCTTTGTGATAATCTCCGTATTTGTGCAGAAGTTTTGAAAATATGTATATACCGCCCTCGATGTTTTGTTTTGGGTCCCTAAGGTCTGTAACTCCAAGTTGCCTGTTAAGTTCTTCATAATTAATTCGGTTGACTTGCATTATTCCAACGCACTGTTTGTCCGAAGATACCGCCATAAAGTCGAACTTGCTTTCTTGCCACATGATGCCCAATACGATATTTACAGGCACACTATACTTCTCACACATTTTAAAAACAAAATCTTGATACTGTTCTTCAAGAGGTATGTCGTAATATTTTTTACATTCAATATTACTAATGCTTGCTTCTTCATTTGCCTTTTCTGCCTTTGTCTGCTTGTCCAGTTTTGTACTATGTAGATCTGTTGCTTCTGCCACTTTTTCTAATTTGTTTTGATTAATCTGAAAACAAATCGAAGCTACTACAACAAATATCGCTGTTAGAATTGCTATTGACACATATAATCTACATTCTGATTTTGTCATTTTAGGCACTCCCTCTTATTTACTCCCACATCTGTCAATCTTTTTAGCTAAATCTATTGCAAGATATGTTTTATGTTTTTTATCTAACCTATAAAATGGTAAATCGCTTAAAAAATACTTAGCTGAATCCTTGCCAACATTCAGATATCTTGCAACCTCTGATTGATTAAGAGCGTTTCCGTATTGAGAGCGAATGTCATTTAAAATGTCTTTTCGTTCAGCCAACCATCTCACTCCTCATTTTCAGCATAAATAATATTTTCAAATGCAAAATCAATCATTTTAGAAGCTATACTTCGTATTGACTCGCCACTTTCATTTGCTACCTCTAAAATTCTGTCATAACTGTCTGCATTAATTCTTACCATCATTTGACTTTTAGTGTCTGTTATTGAACTGTCTTTTCGTTTAATCACCAATTTATTCATAACCGTTACTCCAATTCAAGAATTTTTTTAATCGAGTTAATGATTTTTTCAGGAC
>CAYMZO010000055.1:0-8516 GCA_964394885.1 uncultured Eubacteriales bacterium
TGGAGGATAATTTTATGAGGTTTTTAAATGCGATTATACTTGGAATTGTTCAAGGGGCCACAGAATTCTTGCCAATATCAAGTAGTGGACATTTATCTGTATTTCAGCACTTTATGGGAATAAGCGGAGAAGGTTCACTAACTCTTTCAGTGTTTTTACATATAGGCACATTGGCTGCGGTTATTATTGTATATTATAAGACGTTTTGGGAACTTATTTTGGAAGTAGGACGAATTTTCAGAGATTTGTTTACTAAAAAATTCAGCTTTAAAGATATGAGTGAAACACGCCGTATGTTCTTTATGCTTGTGCTTTCTTGCTTACCATTATTATTGCTTTTAATTCCTGTTGGTTCAGATTTAAGAATAATGGATGTTGTTGGTAGATTTGCAGAGGATGACGATATAATTCTTGAGGGATTTTGCTTCTTGCTTACTGCTTTCTTGCTTTTATTTGGTACTTATAGAGCAAATAAAAATAAAGAGCCAAGACCGTATGTTAACACCAAAGATGCATTTGCAGTAGGTTTTGCACAGGTTATTGCTGCAGCATTCCCCGGTATATCACGTTCAGGTTCAACAATTTCAACCGGAATGATTTGTGGTGTATCTAAAGATTATATGGTCCGTTATTCATTTGTACTTGGTACACCTGCAATACTTGCAGCAAACATTGTTGAGTTTAAGAATGTAGCAGAATCCGGAGCAGCAATAGATGTTTTCCCAATTATTCTTGGAGTTATTACATCTGCAGTTGTGGGTGTTGCAGCTATTAAGTTGCTTGAGTGGCTTGTTAAAACCGATAAGTTTAAATTCTTCGGTTATTATTGTATAGTTATTGGTCTTGCAGTCATTATTGCAGGAGTAGTTGAAAAATTTATTTAATCTTGGTTTATGGAGTGATAGAAAAATGGCAACTTCAACGAAGAAAAAGCCATCTTCTAAAAATAAGGGTAAGAAGCCTGCTACTAATGGCAAAAATACCCCCAACGGTAAAATGTACATAAGAAATGAACAGAAGCTTAAAGCTCAAAGGCAAATTTGGGCCGTTATAATTTTTGCTGTTGCTATTTTTACTTTATGTATTTCACTTATCCCCGGCGGAAATGCTTGGGGAGCGATGAGAAATGTTATGTTCGGAATATTTGGAGTATGTGCATTTGTTTTACCTCTTCTATTCTTTTATGTCGCAATTATGTCTGCTATGGATAAACCTACTAATAATATAGGGATTAAAGTTGGCGAGGCATTTTTGTTGACATCGCTTATTTGTGGAGCAATAAACATCTTTTCAAGTACATCGGCACCTGAAAATTATTTTGAAAACATAGCAGATGCCTATGATATGGGACTTAACACAAAAAATGGTGGTGCCATTGGAGCAATTATAGGTGGTGCCATACTAAAACTTTTCCCGGAAAAAGTAACATCCTGTATAACAATAATTTTGCTCATCTTTGTTGTTTTAATGATAATGACAGGTACTACACTCATTAATCTTTATAATGCATTCAAAAAGCCTGTTCAAAAAGCAGGCGAGATTACGGGTGAATATATTGAAAAGACAGCCCGTGAAATTGAGGAAAAGAAAAAAGATAAAATTAGATTTAATCCGGATGTTGATTTAGGACCTCCGTCAGATGCTACTTACGAACCTGAAAAGGCACCAAGAAAAAAGAGAAAATCTAAAATTGATGTAGATGTAGACGCAAATGCGAATGCAAATGAAAAAACGTTAGACGCTGTACCGGTTGAAGAAGAGACCAAGCCGGTGGTACTACTTGATGATATTATCAAAAAAGCGTCAGCACCTGTTGAAGCAGTTGCATCCGTGGCAAAAGAGGACACTGAGTTTGTTCCCAAAGAGGACCATTCATCAAATCAAAATTATAAATTGCCGAGCGTTGAATGTCTTGCACCGCCAAAGGCAACTTCAAATACTAACTTCAGCGATGAATTAAAGCAAAACGCAGAGAAACTTGTAAATGCACTTAAAAGCTTTGGCGTTGAAACGAAGATAGTTGATATTTCAAGAGGACCTTCTGTTACAAGATATGAGCTTGCTCCGGCTGCAGGTGTTAAAATAAGCAGAATTACAGGTCTTGCCGATGATATTGCACTCAACCTTGCAGCTTCCGGTGTTCGTATTGAAGCACCAATTCCTAACAAAGCGGCAGTTGGAATTGAAGTCCCAAATAAAGAAAAATCTATGGTTACACTGAGAGAACTCATTGAAGAACCTAAATATAAATCTGCTAAAAGTAAGCTGAATGTTGCTTTGGGACGTGATATTGCAGGTAAAATGATGTGTGCTGACCTTGCAAAAATGCCACATTTACTTATTGCCGGTACAACTGGTTCAGGTAAATCTGTTTGCCTTAATGCAATGATTTTAAGCCTGCTTTATAATGCAACGCCTGACGAAGTTAAGCTTGTTATGATAGATCCAAAGCAGGTTGAATTTACTATTTATAATGGTATACCACATTTGTTAACACCTGTTGTTTCTGACCCAAGAAAGGCTTCGGGAGCTTTGGGATGGGCTGTTAAAGAAATGCTCAACAGATATAAAACATTTTCTGAAAACAATGTTAGAGATATTTCTGGTTATAATGAATCTATAAAGAATAACCCTGAAATTAAAAAGATGCCACAAATAGTTATTTTTATTGATGAGTTGTCAGACCTTATGATGGCTGCACCAAATGAAGTTGAAGATTCTATTTGTCGTCTTGCTCAGATGGCTCGTGCAGCAGGAATTCATCTTGTAATAGCAACACAGCGTCCGTCAGTTGATGTTATTACGGGTATCATTAAGGCAAATATACCAAGTAGAATTGCACTTTCAGTATCTTCCCAAGTGGACTCAAGAACAATACTTGATATGGTTGGTGCTGAAAAATTGCTGGGTAACGGCGATATGCTTTATTACCCCGTAGGAACAGCAAAACCTGTTAGAATACAGGGCTGTTATACTTCAGACAAGGAAGTAGAAGAGGTAGTTAGATTTATTAAAGAACAGGAACAATCTGCTTATGACGAAGAGGTTGTTCAAGAAATTGAAAGACAGGCAGCTTCTGCAGGCGGAGGAAAGAAGAGTACATCATCCTTAGATTCAGATGGCGAAAGTGATGATGCAGATGAACTTCTTCCAAAGGCTATTGAAACAGTTATCGAAGCCGGACAGGCATCAACAACACTGTTGCAGAGAAAACTTAAGGTTGGTTATGCTCGTGCAGCACGAATTATTGATGAGTTAGAAGAAAGAGGGATAGTCGGACCGTTTGAGGGCAGTAAGCCTCGAAAGTTGCTTATTACCAAACAACAATGGTTTGAAATGAATGCAATGTCGCCTGATGTTGCAGAGAATAAAGAGGAACAGGAATAATTTTATGAGTAATTTTTTGCCAATATCCAAAGATGAATTAGTAGAAAAAGGATGGAATGAAGTCGATTTTGTTTATGTTTCGGGAGATGCTTATGTTGACCATCCGAGTTTTGGTGTGGCAATAATTACAAGGGTTCTCGAAGCGTGTGGATACAAAGTCGCTGTTTTATCTCAGCCAAGCTGGAATTCAACAGCTGACTTTGAGCAGTTTGGACGTCCTAAACTCGGCTTCTTAGTATCATCGGGAAATATAGATTCGATGGTTGCACATTATACTGTTGCAAAGAAGCCAAGAAGTAAAGATGCATATACACCTGGCGGAAAGATGGGCAAAAGACCGGACAGAGCAGTAATTGTATATTGTAATTTAATCAGAAAGGCTTTCGGAGATATACCTATTATAATAGGTGGTCTGGAGGCCTCTTTGCGTAGATTTGCCCATTATGATTATTGGTCAGATTCAATTATGCCATCAATACTTTTTGATTCAAAGGCTGATTTGATTTCATACGGAATGGGAGAAAATCAAACGATAGAAATCGCTAAAAGACTTGCGGATGGTGAACCTATTTCCAACCTAACTGATATTAGAGGCACTTGTTATGCTGTGGATGTTCAAAATACGCCGTTTATGGGAGCTGAATGTCCAAGCTATGAAAATGTAATTAAGAGTAAAAAAGAATATGCTAAGGCTTGCCGTATTCAGCAGGATGAGCAAGACCATATAAGGGGAAAACTGATAAAACAAAGACACGGTTCAAAAATGCTTGTTCAAAATCCACCAATGCCTCCTTTGACTCAGTCAGAACTGGATTGGGTTTATTCACTGCCCTATGAAAGAACTTATCATCCTTCGTATGAAAAGTTTAGAGGAGTACCGGGGATTGAGGAAGTTGAATTTTCAATAACTCATAACAGAGGATGCTTTGGAGCTTGTAACTTTTGCTCTATTGCATTTCATCAGGGAAGATTTATAACGACAAGAAGCAAAGAGTCGATAATTGAAGAGGCAAAAAAACTCACTCAAAATCCTAATTTTAAAGGATATATACACGACGTTGGAGGCCCTACTGCAAATTTTAGAAATCCATCGTGTGAGCATCAGCTAAAAAATGGCTTGTGTAAGGGCAAAAAATGCTTGGCACCTACACCTTGCAAGCAACTTAAGTCTGACCATAGCGAATATGTTGAAATTCTCAGAGAATTGCGTGCGTTGCCAAAGGTGAAGAAGGTATTCATTCGTTCCGGAATTCGATACGACTATATGCTTGAGGACAAAAATGAAAATTTCTTCAAAGAACTTGTGGGAAATCATGTCAGCGGTCAATTAAAGGTCGCTCCTGAGCATTGCTCTGCACAGGTACTTGATAAAATGGGTAAACCACATATTGAAGCATATCTTAAGTTTAAAAAAAGATATTTTGAACTTTCAAAAAGCTTTGGAAAAGAGCAATATCTTGTGCCGTACCTTATGTCATCTCATCCGGGCTGTGAGCTTTCTGATGCAATAGAGCTTGCAGAATTTTTAAAAGAGGAAAAAATAAGACCTGAGCAGGTACAGGATTTTTATCCAACACCCGGAACAATATCAACGTGTATGTTTTATACAGAGCTTGACCCTTATACAATGAATGAAGTCTATGTGGCAAAAAGTCCTCACGATAAGGCTTTACAGCGTGCATTGTTGCAATATTTTAAGCCGAACAATCAAAAACTTGTAATTGAGGCTTTGCAAAAAGCTAATAGGACAGATTTAATAGGAACATCCGAAAAATGTCTTGTAAAGCCTTTGCACAGCGACAATAATTCAAGAAATATAAGAAATTCAAAGGATTCAAAAGACTCATATAACCATAAAAATACGGGCAAAAGGAGAAAGCCAAATGGCAAAGGCAAAAAAAGGTAGGCAAAATTGGGCTGTATCTATTGTAATATTAATAGTAATTCTGCTTGTCTCTGTTTTGCCAAACCTAAACATATCTTCTATACCGTCTTGGAACGAAATGTATAACAAGGCAGGGCTTAATTCCGGTGTAATTACAGAGGATTTTCCTGTTAGCGTTCATTATATTGATGTTGGTCAAGGCGATTGTATACTTATAAAATCAGAAGAGGGTAATATCCTTATTGATGCCGGAGAAAAGGAATATAAAACTAAAATAATAGCATATCTGAATTCTCAAGATGTAAAAACGTTAGATTATTTAATAGCTACACATCCTCATTCAGACCATATTGGTGGTATGTCAGGCATTATTGAAAATGTTGATGTGAAAAACGTAATTCTTCCGCAACTTTCTCAAATAAATATGCCTACAACCAGAACATACGAAAACCTTTTGTTGGCAATTAAAGACTCCGATGCAAATGCTATTCCTGCAACCACAGGTTCAGAATATAAAATAGGTGAAATGACTTTTAAAATTTTATCACCATCAAATCAGTCGGAAAACTTAAATAATATGTCGGTGGTTGTAAAGCTTACATATAAAAAACATTCATTCCTGTTTATGGGAGATGCTGAAAAAGAAATTGAAAATGAAATTTTGCAAAGAAATGAAAATGTTTCATCTAATGTAATTAAACTTGGACATCACGGAAGTAATACTTCAACAACAGAGTCGTTTTTAAAAAAAGCAAAAACACAGCTTGCAATAATTTATTTTGGTAAAAATAATTCTTATGGACCTACACAAAGTTAAAATAATGATTTGCTTACTAAATATAATGTACAATATAAAAGAACCGATGAAGACGGAACAATTGTAGTAGGTAGTGATGGCGAAACTCTTACTCTTGCAACAGAAAAGGAGCAGTCTTAATGGAAAAGCTTTGTGTTGACAGAATAGAAGGAAATATTGTTGTTTGCGAAGATGAGGATAATAATATAATTAAAATCTCACTTTTAAATCTTCCTAAAGATGTAAAAGAGGGAAATGTGTTGATTGTTTACGATGATGGAAAAGTCGAGCTTGATTATGAGACTGAAAAAGTTAGAAAAGAAAAAATGATTAGTTTGCAAAATAATTTGTTTAAATAATTAAAAAGCACTTGAAATTAAGTTTTGAATATGATATAATTTCAAGGCAAAACGCACGCACAGCATTTGCCTGCCGGTGCATTCAATGAATGTTGCAGGAATTAACAAACTGTGCGGAGGTAAAACTAAGGAGGAATTAATTATGGCAGTAGTTTCAATGAAACAATTACTCGAAGCAGGTGTACATTTCGGACACCAAACAAGAAGATGGAACCCAAAAATGAGCGAGTACATCTTCACAGAGCGTAATGGTATTTACATTATCGATCTTCAGAAGACAGTTAAAAAACTTGAGGATGCTTATATGTTTATCCGTGATCTTTCTCAGGATGGACAGGACATTCTTTTTGTAGGAACAAAGAAGCAGGCTCAAGATTCAGTTCGTGAGGAAGCACTTCGTTGCGGTATGCCTTACGTTAATGCACGTTGGCTTGGCGGTATGCTTACAAACTTCAAGACAATTCAACGTAGAATCAAGAGACTTGAACAGCTTAAGGCTATGGAAGCTGATGGAACTTTTGAACTTCTTCCAAAGAAAGAAGTTACAAAGCTTAACCTTGAGATAGAAAAACTTGAAAAATTTATGGGCGGTATTACAGAGATGAAGCGCCAGCCTGCAGCAATGTTTATTGTTGACCCTCGTAAGGAGAGAATTGCTGTTGCTGAAGCTAAGAAGCTCGGTATTCCAATCATTGCTATCGTAGATACAAACTGCGATCCTGATGAGGTTGATTATGTTATTCCTGGTAACGATGATGCTATCCGTGCTGTAAGACTTATAACAGCTGCAATGGCAAATGCTGTTATCGAAGGCAGACAGGGTGAACAAGCAGAGGCTGCAGAGCAAGAAAAGGCAGCAACTGAAGAAAATGAGCAGGTAGCTGAGTAATTATAGTATGAAAAGCCCGTGCATAATTGCGCGGGCTTATTTAAAAAATGTTTATCTTTACTATACAAATATACTGGAGGAATTTTTATGGCATTTACAGCTAAAGACGTTCAAGCTCTTCGTGAAAAGACCGGAGTTGGAATGATGGATTGTAAAAAAGCTTTGGTTGAGTCCGATGGAGATATGGAAAAGGCAATTGACTTTTTAAGAGAAAAAGGTCTTGCAGCAGCAACAAAGAAAGCTGGCAGAATTGCAGCTGAGGGTGTTGTACTTGCATATAATGATGAAAGCAAAAATATTGGAGTTTTAGTTGAAGTTAACTCTGAAACAGACTTCGTTGCAAAGAATGCAGAGTTCCAGGCTTTTGTACTTGATGTAGCAAAGACAATCGCTGAGTGTAATCCTGCAGACGTTGAATCTCTTCTTAACTGCAAGCTTTCAGGAACAGATAGAACAGTTCAGGAAAATCTTCAGGACAAGATTCTTTCTATCGGTGAGAACCTTAAGATTCGTCATTTTGAGCGTGTTGATGGAATAGTTTCAACTTATGTTCACGGTGGCGGTTCAGTTGGTGTAATGGTTCGCTTTGATACAGACGATAAAGCAGCTGCTTCTGAGGACTTTAAAGCAATGGGTAAGGATGTTGCAATGCAGATTGCAGCTATGAACCCTCAGTATCTTAACAGAGATGCTATTCCACAGGAAATAATTGCTCACGAAAAAGAAATCCTCCTTTCTCAGATTAAGGAAGATGAAAAGATGAAAAATAAGCCTGAAAAAGTTCTTGAAGGCATTATTTCAGGAAAAATCTCAAAGTTCTGCAAGGAAGTTTGCCTTATGGAGCAAGAGTTTGTTAAGAGCACCGACCATAGTTCTGTTGAAAAGTATGTTAAAGATACAGCATCTAAAATCGGTTCAGAAATTAAGGTTACTGGTTTCACAAGATTTGCAAAGGGCGAAGGTCTTGAAAAGAGAGAAGACAATTTTGCTGACGAAGTTGCAAGTATGATGAAATAATTTATAATATAAATCATTTAAGACAACAGTATTAGTACTGTTGTCTTTTTTGTTTTAAAATTATTCATTGTTTATCAATAAAATTAGGTTACAATATATCTATATTATAATTATAAAAATCGGGTGTTGTAAATGAAAAGGACAAAAATTGTAGACAGAGAACTTCCCGATTACACTCAAGGG
>CAYMZO010000056.1:0-294 GCA_964394885.1 uncultured Eubacteriales bacterium
AACAACAAAACTATTTGACATTATGATTCCTCCCATATATTTCAAAAAGCCATAAAATCTTGTATATTATTCTAAATAAAATTTTATCATTCAATCAAAACAAATGCAATAGTTTGGACATCTGTAAAATGAAATTTGTAGTGTTAAATTACTAAAGTGTAAAACTTTAGTTCAAATAACACAATACTATTTGTTAAAAAATAAAAACCAAACAATGAATAAATTTTGAATATTTGGTTTGACAATGGCATATTTTGTTGATATAATAAAAATACAGTATATACGTTGTAGTTT
>CAYMZO010000056.1:304-8465 GCA_964394885.1 uncultured Eubacteriales bacterium
TTCTTTGCCCCTTCGTTTTATAAGGGAGAACCCTCGAACAGTTTTCTGCTCGGGGTTTTTCCTTTCTTAACCACCATAAAGAATAAAAACAGCATACCATTCAATGAATATTTATTCACCTAAAACTTTACATTTAAAATAAAAAGCCGGCAGAGACTTGTTTGTAAAAGTTCCTGTCGGCAATATTTTTATTGTTTATTAGATTTACATACTTTCAGGGACGGTAATCTTTAGCATATCAAGAACATTACGAATGGTATCTCTTACACAAACGCAAAGATAAAGTCTTGCCTGCATAAGCGATTCATCCTCAACACTTACTCTGCACGCATTATAAAACTTGTGGAACAGAGTTGCAAGCTCGATTACATATCTTGTAATCTTTGCAGGGTCATAGTTCTTTGCCGCTGACACAATCTCGTCTGTTAAAGATGAAAGATGACGTATAAGCTCTCTTTCTTCAGGAGCATTAAGTGCCTTGAGCTCTTCAACAGAGCATTCTCTTGGCTCAATTCCCTCAGACTTAAGCTTTTTAAGGATACTGCAAATTCTTGCGTGAGCATACTGGCAGTAGTAAACAGGGTTTTGAGAACTTTGCTCAACCGCAAGGTCAAGGTCAAACTCCATTTGCGAACCTGCTTCACGCATATTAAATAAAAATCTTGCAGCATCAATTGGAATTTCCTCAAGCAGGTCAACAAGGGTAATTGCCTTTCCTGTACGCTTTGACATACGAACAACTTCGCCGCCACGGGTAAGCCTTACAAGCTGCATTAAAACTACGTCAAGCCTGTTACCGTCTATTCCGATAGCATCAAGAGCACCCTTCATTCTGGCAACGTGGCCGTGATGGTCTGCACCCCAAATGTCGATGGTCTGGTCAAATCCACGAACCAAAAGCTTGTTTCTATGGTAGGCAATATCGGCTGCAAAATAGGTAGGGTTGCCGTTTGCACGAACAAGAACCTCGTCTTTTTCTCCACCGTGTTCGGTCGCCTTGTACCAGATGGCACCGTCTTTTTCATAAGTGAGTCCACGCTCTTTCATAATGTCGAGAGTTTCTTTCAGCTCTCCGTTATTATGAAGAATACTTTCGTTAAACCACTTGTCGTATTCAATGCGATACTTGCCAAGTGTGGATTTCATATTTTCAATGTTTTTCGGAAGAGCAAAGTCAACCAGAGCTTTTCTTCTCTCTTCCTCACTTGATTTCACATATTTATCCCCGTAGATTTCGGCAAACTCAACAGCACGCTGAGCAATGTCCTCTCCGTGATAACTGTCTTCAGGAAGTTCGGCTGCATCTTCACCAAGGAAATGCTGAAGATAACGAACCTCTAAAGAAAGTCCGAATTTGTCAATCTGATTACCTGCGTCGTTAATATAAAACTCACGGGAAACGTCAAAACCTGCATAATCCATAACGGCAGCAAGACAATCTCCAAGAGCACCACCTCTTGCATTTCCCATATGCATAGGACCTGTTGGGTTAGCGGAAACGAATTCAATCATAACGCTTTTGCCTTTACCGTAATCACTGCGTCCGTAACTGTCGCCCTGAGAACGTATATCCTTTAAAATGCTTGCATAGTATTCGTCGTTTAAATAAAAATTTAAAAAGCCCGGTCCTGCAACCTCGCATTTTTCAAAAAAGGTTCCGTCAAGACAAATATTTTTTAAAATCGCATCTGCAATTTTTCTCGGAGCAAGCTTAAAAGACCTTGCAGATGCCATAGCGGCATTTGAAGAATAATCTCCGTTTGCCCTGTCTGCAGGTATTTCCACATTAAATTCACAAAGAGGCATATCGGGCAAATCCCCGGCACTTATAGCATTTGAAACGGCATTGACAACAGAGTCTCTAAGCTGTTGTTCAGCAGTTTTTACTAATTTTGACATTGAGGTATCTCCTTGACATTTATTGTTAACTGATTTATAGATGCAAAATCAGAGTTGAAATCGAGAGTATACTCAAAAGAAAGAGTACCGCCGTTGTTTTTCATCTGAGAATCAACTCTCTTTGCATAAACACCCATCATAAAATCACCGAAGGGTGTTGCATAATGGCAGTTATGACGCTTGTCCTGTTCAATGATAAGCTCCGAGGTGTATGCCCCGGTGCGAGTCATTGTAACACATTTATCTTTAACTTTAAGATTGGTAACACAGCCTTCAAGTTCACTGCCATGCTCGGTATATGTGATTTGATATTCATCGCCCTTAACTTCCAGCGTTCCAAAAGTAGACATTTCCATATCTACAATATCGCCGTCGGTATCGTGCGAATCAATTATATCAATCTTTATGTTTTTTTTCAAATTATTCACTCCACTTATCAATGGCAAGCTTTAAAATAGAATCTATGAGCTCAGAGTATCCTACTCCGCTTGCTTCAAACATTTTAGGATACATACTAATATCAGTAAATCCGGGAATGGTGTTAATCTCGTTAAACAGAATTCGTTCACCGTCGTTGCAAACAAAGAAATCAACTCGAGATATGCCACTGCAACCAAGAGCCTTGTAAGTTCTTACAGCTTCTTTCCTTACAGCATTCTGAACGGTAGTTCCGATTCGAGCAGGAATATAAAGGGCACTTGTGCCGTCAATATATTTTGCTTTGTAGTCGTAAAATTCATTGCACGGAACAACTTCGCCTGCAATTGCAGCAACAGGGTCTTCGTTGCCAAGAACCGCACATTCGATTTCGCTGCCCTGTATAAACTCTTCAAAAACAATTTTATCGTCGTGCATAAAGGCTTTTTGTGCAGAGTCCTTAAGAGAGTCAAAATCCTTTGCCTTGTTTATTCCAACTGATGAACCGGCGTTTGCAGGCTTTACAAAAATAGGATAACCAAGTTTTTCGGCAATAGCATTAAGTGCCTCGTCAGTGCATTCAGACTTTAAAAGTGATGCCCATTTTGCCTGGTCAATTCCATTTGCATCTGCCATTGTGTTGGTAAGAGCCTTATCCATACAAATTGCAGAAGATGCAGCGTCGCATCCGACAAAAGGAATGCCGGCGAGCTGTAAAAGTCCCTGAATTGTTCCGTCCTCACCGTTTTTACCGTGAAGTACAGGAAAGACAACATCAATATGTTCAGTTCTATATTTTCCATCTTCAAGAATAACTATGCCGTGAACAGAGGAGTCAGGAGAGATAAATGCAGGAGTGCATTTTCCGCTCTCAAGCCATTTGTCATCAGGCAACTCCCTTGGGTCTCCGTCAAACAAAAGCCACTTACCGTCAAGAGTTATTCCAAGCATAAAGATTTTATAGGAATTTTTGGGAATATTATTAATAACAGAACAGGCAGAAACAGTTGAAACAGAATGTTCACTTGAAACTCCGCCAAAAACTACCAAAACATTTTTCATAAGATGTTTTCACCTCTCGATAGAATATAATATCATAGTGATATATTATATGTAAATGAAAAAATAAAATATTTTCATATAAATAGGAATATGTTAAAGATTTTTTAATGACAAAGCTTTTGAGTTGTGGTAAAATATAAGTAAAATCAGGACAAGTATGTATGTTAAGGAGACCAATCTATGATTAAAATAAATGAAGCGGTAAATACTTTGCTAAAGTCAATGGATGAAACACTAAAGCGTTGTCAGATGACAGTTGTTTATCCTGACGGTGTAAAGAAAGACCAGTTGCCAATAGAGGTTGAAGGAGATAAGACAACAATTCTTTTCACTTCAAACGATGGTTCAATCAAAATTGAACTTGCCGACCAAAAGTTGTCTTTGTACTGTACAGACGAAAAGGCAAGCAAAGCTTCACAAGAGGATTACAAACGTCTTTTTGTTTCGCTTCTTGATATTGAAGATGAAGCGTGTGATGTCAGAGATATAAAATCCGCTGCAAACGAAATTTGTGAGTCAGTTGAGAAATATTTTGGCGTAAGCAAGGACTCTAAATCAAATAAAAAACAGGCGAAACCATCTGCCAAAAAGGGTGGAAAGAATAGCACTATATCTTATGAGCCGGAGAACCTCGGAGTAAGAATTTCAAATATCTTTCCGGAGCTTAAAGATGAGTTTGACTCAAATGTAGAAAAATATGAGATGTTTCTTCCTGAAGAATTCTTTAATGAACACGCAAATGAATTAATTGTAAATGCAATAAAGACCAATAACGAGGGCAAAATCAAAAAGCTCTTTAATACTTTTAATATGTTCTATGAAGAGGGTCCAAAAGACACACAAAGCCTTGTGGCTGTATCTATTTTGGCAATGAATCTCAAGGATGATAAGGATTTATACGATAGAGTAGAAGGATATATGGACAAAGACTTAAGGTCAGCTGTAAGCCACGTTATAAAATATCTTTCTTCACATTCAGGAAAAAGAGCGGTAAAGGAACTTGAAAATCCAAAGCCGTATGTATCCAAGAAAATAAAAAAAGCTTAAGAGAGTCTCATACTAATTTCATGAAGGGGTGAAATGTATGAAACAGAATAGTGGTATTAGCAAGAAGCTGGACAAGTATGTTGGTGGCGACAAGTCGGTTGAAGTTAGATTTTCTAACCTCTTGTTCTTAGGCACGGGTATAATTAGCCTTGTCTATGTAATAATGAGCCTTATAATACATCTGCCGCTAAACGCAACTATTGTCTGTGTAGCGCTGGCTGTATCGTTGCTAATTATGTTTTTAATATCGACTAAAACACATAAGGAAGTTTTAGTTGGTCAAGTATCGTTGATAATTATGAACTTTATCTTCTTCCCTGCAATATTTATTGTAACGGGAGGAATTTATGGTGGAGCAGTTTCGTTCTTTGTGCTGGGAGTCGTTTTCAGCTATCTGTTGTTTACCGGCAAAATTTGCTGGACTGTAATTACGATTGAAACACTTTTCTATTGCTTTATAATCTTTGCATCATATAAGTGGGACACACATACTTATATATATGATGATGTGGCATATACATATTTCCTTTCTGCAACAAACGTCATTATAACTGCACTTGCAATAGGCTTGCTTGTAAGGGTGCTTATATCGCAGTACAGAAAAGAAAAGGATAAGATTGAAAATGCAGTTCAGGAGCTTGAATTCTTGTCCACGAAAGACCCTTTAACGGGTGTTTATAACAGGCGTTATATGTTGGATTTTTTAGAGAAAAACATAAAGCGTTCCAACGATTACGGTGCATTGCTTAGCGTTGTAATATTTGACATAGATTACTTTAAATCTCTTAATGATGATTTTGGGCATCTTGTAGGAGACGAAATATTAAAAAATCTGTGCGAGGTTTTTTCTTCACAAATAAGGTCGAGCGATATAATGAGTCGTTACGGAGGAGAAGAGTTTGTTGCAGTGTTCCCAAACACTAATGCGGATACTGCTTATAAACGTGCAGAGCAGATAAGAGAAAAGGTTGAGGAAAGCACACTTTCAAAAAGCGTAAACAGGCCTATAACAATAAGTGGCGGAGTGGCTCAATACATAAAGGGAATGACTATTGAAGAGCTTATAGATGCTGCTGACAAAAACCTTTATTTTGCAAAATCTTCCGGACGTAACTGTGTTTGTGTTGGCAGAGAAGATGATGCAGAGGGTTATGAGAAAAAATAAAATTGATATATTTTAAATAAAAGCTCCTTGTTGATTGACAGGGAGCTTTTTGCTATGTAGATATAAATATATATAAATAAAAAGAGTGCTATCTTAAAGACAACACTCTTTGAAAACAGACTGATATTATTTATCCTGTGGTATGAATGCGTTGTGCACAGCAGAAACTGCCTTATCAGCATCCTCCAAGTCAATCAGAACAGAGATTTTAATTTCACTTGTAGCAATCATCTGAATGTTTACGCTGACTTCATATAAAGCCTCAAACATTTTTGCTGCAGTGCCGGGGTGAGTTTCCATTCCTGCACCGACGATTGAGATTTTTGCAATGTTTGTATCAATGTGGATGTTTTCTTCCTTAATGTCAGGAAAAGTGCTGAGAAGAATTTCTTTTGCAAGCTCACCGTGAGCTTTCTGAACTGTAAAAGTAATATCCTTTGTGCCATCACGGCCAACAGACTGAAGTATAATATCTACATTGATGTCTTTTGCAGCGAGCTTACTGAACATTTTAAAAGCGATACCGGGAATATCCGGCAGAGCAATTACAGAAACTCTGGCTACGTCAGTATCCTTTGTTACACCTCTTACAAGCATTTTTTCCACGTTAGTAACCTCCTTGACAATTGTACCATGAACTCTCTTTAAGCTTGAGAGAACTTCCAATTCAACGTTATATTTTTTTGCCATTTCAACAGAACGATTGTTAAGTACCTGTGCACCGAGTGTTGCAAGCTCAAGCATTTCATCGTAGGTTATTTCATCGAGTTTCTTAGCACTTGGAACCTTTCTCGGGTCTGCTGTGAAAACGCCCTCAACATCCGTATAAATCTGGCAACGGTCTGCGTGAAGAGCAGCTGCCAGTGCAACAGCACTTGTGTCTGAGCCACCTCTTCCGAGTGTTGTTATATCGTCATATTTATTGATTCCCTGAAATCCTGCAACGATAATGATATTTCTTTTGTCGATTTCAGTCTTTAATCTTTCTGTGTCAACAGACTTAATTCTTGCAGCTGTATGTGAAGAACTGGTTAAAAATCCTGCCTGCCAACCGAGAAGAGAAACAACAGGAAAACCAAGCTTTTCAATAGCCATTGCAAGCAACGAGATGGAAATCTGCTCACCTGCACTTAATAACATATCCATTTCTCTTCGAGAATGCTTTGGATTAATTTCGTTTGCCTTTTCAATGAGGTCATCGGTTGTATCGCCTTGTGCTGAAACAACAACAACAACGTCATTACCTTTGGCATAGGTGTCTGTTACTATTGAAGCAACATTCATTACACGCTCAGCGTTGGCAACAGAGCTGCCGCCAAACTTTTGAACTATGAGAGCCATATTATCCTCCTATAAAAGAACTTGCCACTGTTAGGGCATTTATTAGCAATCAGCCACTCTGATTATTGAAAGCGGACTGATAGATTTTATACTTTCAAGCTGTGAACGCAGTTTGCGTTCGGTGGAAACAGGGGTAACAAATGCAATTTCATCATTTGGTGCATCTGCACGATGAAGAATTGTAATGTTGCCAAAAGTGCTTTTTACAAGCTCCATATCTTTTTGTGCGTCTGTTGCCTTTGCACGAATATAAAGAGAAAGTTCTCTGTCAAGATAGTCAATAACATAATTTTCTTCAAAACCATCCCAGCCAAAATCTTTCCTGTTTTCAAGATGGTTAGAGCAGTCAATAACATCTGCAACAACAGCACTTGCGGTTGGAAGTTTTCCTGCACCCTTGCCGTAGAAAACAACATCTCCGGTTGCATCACCCTTGATAAGAACAGCGTTAAAAACATCGTCAACTCCGGAAAGCTGGCTTGAATTGTTTACAATTGCAGGACTTACAAGAGCAGAAATTTTACCGTTGTCAAGCTTCTTTGCAGTTGCAATCAGCTTGATAACACTGTTAAAGCTTTTTGCATATTCAATATCTTCGAGTGCAATTTTTGAAATTCCCTCGGTGTGAACAGAGTCGGGATACACGTGCTTTCCAAAGCAGAGAGAAGATAAAATGCAAATTTTTCTTGAAGCATCAAATCCTTCAACGTCAGCTGTTGGGTCTTTTTCTGCATATCCGTTATCCTGTGCAAGCTTAAGTGCAGATTCAAAACTCATTTGATCCTTAATCATCTTTGCAAGAATAAAGTTTGTAGTTCCATTAAGAATGCCGGCAATCTCTTCAATCTCGTTTGCAGCAAGACACTGAGAAATAGGGCGGATTATTGGAATTCCACCACCAACACTTGCTTCGAATAAAAAGTTTGCATTATTCTTTTTTGCAGCCTCAAGAAGCTCAAGACCTTTTGTTGCAACAAGCTCTTTGTTTGATGTTACAACGCTCTTACCTTTGTTAAGACAAGCAAGAACAAAATCAAAAGCAGGTTTTACTCCACCCATAGTTTCTACAACGACTTTTACGTCGTCATCATTAAGAAGAATGTTAAAATCTTTAATAAATTTGTCTGCATTTGGGTCTGAAGGAAAATCTCTTAAATCTAAAATATATTTAATTTTAATGTCGTCCTGAATACTTTTCTTGACGATGCTGTCGTGATTTTTTGTAAGAAC